>JAZKEU010000002.1:0-28746 GCA_040386775.1 Bdellovibrionota bacterium
ATACGAGTTCAGTTCGTAGTTGAAGCAACACTGAAAATCTGTTTAAAATGATCTCGTGCTTTTATGGGAGGATTTTTATGGATTCATTCGATGATTTTGAATTTAAGCCTATTACTGAAGGACTAGGTTTCCATAAGAAAACTTCTGGGAAAAACAAAAAAAACTCTGAACCACTTCCTGCTTTGGAATCAAAATTTTCATCCACTTTAGATGGTTTAAATTCAAATTCATTAAAATTTGATACCCCACTTTTTAGTGATCTCAAAGCTCAGACTCCGAAGATGGAAAGACTGGATAATCCTTCGCTCGAGAAAAAAATAGAATTGCCAGAGCTCACTCTGGCAGCAGCTCCTTCTTCGCCAAGTTTATTCTCTAAACCTCTGCCGAGAACAGAAAAAGATATCGAGAAAAAACCCCTCACTTCACCATCACCAGCAATTCCCAAATTCAATCCTAGATTTGGGAAACCACTTTCTAATCCTTCAATTAGTGATTCTAAAATTCAAGACTCCGGATTATTGTCTGTGCTCGAAGGAAAAAGTCTAAATGCTCCGACTATGACCAGTGCTTCAGAAATATCTAAGGCACAAATTAAACCAAATAAAGTGGATGCTACATTAGAAATTAAATACATCGAGACAGCGCCTTCGCCACTGTCGCTCTTCTTAGATTTAACGGTGATAGCAGGTCTTTCAATTCTCTTTATGCTGGGACTGGTGGTAGCAACAGGACTTGATCTGGTTCCGATTTTGACTAATGCAGGATCAGACACGGGCACTCAAATTGGCGTGGTACTTTTGGCTTACTCGGTTTCACAACTTTATCTCATTCTAGCTCGATCATTCTTTGGTCAAACTCTTGGTGAATGGTCGATGGACACGCAATTGGGTAAGTCTTCAGATCAAGAAAAAATTTCTTACGCGTTTAAGCTTATTGCTAGAACATTGATTTTAACTGCAACAGGTTTTATTGTTCTTCCATTGATCTCAATGATTCTAAATAAAGATCTAGCAGGAAGAGCTGCAGACTTAAAACTGTACCGAAGATAATGGGCCAATTTTTAAATCAGTCTCAACTTAAAAACAAAATAGAAGAAATACGTTTAGCAAAAAATGGTGAAGCTAAGAAAGTTGTTTTTACCAATGGCTGTTTTGATATTTTGCATGTGGGTCACGTGAAGTATCTCCAGGAAGCTAAAGCACAAGGAGACATCCTCGTGGTAGGTATCAATGCCGATGCCAGTGTAAGAAAGCTAAAAGGTGAAGAGCGTCCGATCCAAAATGAACAAGATCGCGGCGAGGTGCTGAGCGCTTTGGCTTGTGTAGACTACGTGGCAATCTTTGAAGAAGATACTCCCGAGAAATTAATCAAGCTTCTAAAGCCCGATGTGCTTGTTAAAGGCGGCGACTGGAAAGTGGATCAAATCGTCGGAAGTGATTTCGTTATGTCTTATGGTGGAAAAGTTAAATCTCTACAATTCGTAAAAGGTAAATCAACCACAAATATCGTATCGAAGATTTTAAAACTCTAGTACCTAAAGCCAAGCTTCAAAGAATAAGTCGGCTGTACGTGGTAATCCATTTGGCCTGTTAGAAATACGCTTTCGTATCTGAATCCAACGCCTGCTAAATAATGAGCCTCAGTGATTTTGTGTTCTTCGTTCACGCCAGTATCAGTGATGCCCTCTGCACCGCCACCAGAAAATTCTCCGCTGGACTGGAGTTGTCCGACTCCACCATAAAAATAAATATTTTGTGCAGTGATTCCCGCAACGAGATCATAACCAAAATTCTTAGTGATCAACTGGTTATTGATATTTGCACTGCCTGCGCTCACGTTGATTGCAAAGCTGACGGGAAGATAAGCCATTTGATAAAAGCCCCAACGAATAATTCCACCGTACTCAGATATCCCAGTGCCTTCAGAAGAAGGAATGAAGTGGACAAACAAATCCACATTTTTGTAAACACCTTTGCCAACGGAAATAATAGGATAAGAAAATAAATCTTGTTCAGCAACTGTGTCGCCAAGAGTTGATAGATCGCTCACAGGAATAGAATCAACCTGAATCCCGGCCTCAAATCCCGCAAAGCCTCCAAGAGGATATGGGTCCGTTAGAATTTTGCTACTTGTTCCTGGGCCGAGAATTTCTAAAACTTTGATTCGATCGTCTGATGATAAATTTGTAGGGATTTCAACTTTTGCAAAAAGCCTGAGCGGAAGTAGAGCTAGCAATAAGAGGATCAAGGCGCTGTTCATCCTCCTATACTGCCTCTAAAAGGGCGGTCTAATCAACCGAGAAATTGAAGTAATGTATTGCGTGCCGTATTGAAACTTGCGATCACTGATCCATCAAGGTCGGATTCAAGAGCTGTCTCAATCACATTGAGTGATACTGCTAACAATATTCTAAATCTATTCAAGTGCTCTTCTGTATAAGCGGCCTGTTCACCCGATTGTGCTTGAAGAATTGCAGTAGTAATATCCTTGATCAGATTTGCAGAAAGAATTTTCAGTTCATTGTTTGAGCTTTTCAGAGTTCCATTCAACATGCTCAAGTGAACTGTTTGTTTGTATGTTTTAAGAGTTTCTTCCGCTGCAGTTCTGACTTCACCTGAAGTGTCGTTAATGTGTTTAGCGTACGTTTCTAGGTTCTTTGCTGATGGATAAAGGGCCAAGGCTTTAAATCCCAAAATATTCAATTTGCTGTCTTCAGCCGTAATCAGCATTTCAGCTACGATGTAATAAGTTGCTTCAGTGGCAGTGCCTTTGTTCAGAGCTTCCACGATTGGAGTCAGGCTATTCTTTTGTGTCACTTGAGCGAATAATTCTTGTGGAGTTAATTGCTTTTTTTCTTCCTCTTCTTCGCTCGGAGTTCTCTCTTGTGGTTTTGGTTGAGTATAATAATTATTAGCTACGTAAGAATCGTTGTATGAATCTGAAGAGTCGTTATCAAAATGACTTCTTTTCTTGCTAGATTTTTTTGCAACTTTACTTTTCTTCTTTTTCTTTTCGGCTAATTTTTTTGCTTTTTTCTTATCAGTTGCTTTCTTGGCTGCAACGGCTTGAACATTTCCTCTTGTGTTTGGTGGACTTGTAAAAGCATGGCCTCCTGCTTGTGCAGATTGAGCTGTTTCGTTCTTTTCCCATTTTCCAGTGTAGGCGAATTTTAATTTTTCAATATTTTGCTTTGGCGCGATTTGGTTTTCAAATTTGCGTTCAGCAATTTGTTCTTTGTTTCTCTCGGCAAATAATTGTTCCTGTGGACCGCCTTCTTTTTCGGTTTTGTAGAAGTTGATTCCAACAAACGCGAGAATCAACAGCACAGCGGATACCTTTCCTAAAGATTTACCTAGATATGTATTGTTCTTTTTCATAAACTTTTCCTCTGCCCATATACAAAGCAAGAACCTAGGCACAGCTAAGCATTTGAAATTAAAAGGAAATTTGTAATTGGCAAAAGGCCTTATCGTCTAAACATTTGACAACTGGGGGGTAAATCCTAAAAAATCAATAAAGATCAATAATTTACGAATCAAAAGTGGGTTTTTAGTGGCTGACAAAATTGGGTCTCTCTTAAAGCAATTAGGAAGAGGGAAAAACAAATCGGATTTTAAGGCTTTTGCTAAGCTTTTAAGTGAGATAGATGAGCTAGGCCCGAAAGCACTAAAGTACAAAGAACTTTTAAACCCGAAACATCTTTCATTGCGAGTTGGAATCACGGGTCCACCAGGAGCAGGGAAGTCCACGCTCATATCGGAAATGATACAACACTTCGGCAACAATGATTTGAAAATTGGAGTTCTTGCCGTAGATCCGAGCAGCCCATTCTCGAATGGTGCCTTGCTCGGAGATCGTATTCGTTATCATGAGGCTCTCGCGAATAAAAATGTTTTTGTTAGGTCGATTGGTTCGAGAGGAAGTCCGGGCGGATTGAGTGCCTCCTCTTACCTGATGCTTAGAGCTTTTGATGTTTATGAATTTGATGTGGTGCTGATTGAGACTGTAGGTGTCGGTCAAACGGAATTAGAGATCATGAATGTTGCAGATATAACAACGGTAGTGTTGGTTCCAGAAAGTGGTGATGGAATTCAAATGATGAAGGCGGGTCTGATGGAAATCGCCGATATTTTTGTCGTAAATAAATCCGATCGCCCGGGAGCTGAAAGCCTTAAGGAAGAATTAAAGCAAGAGATGCATTTCCAAGATAGATCCGGCGAAGAGGGAGATTCAAAAGTTGAAATTTTCTCAACAATTGCTACTCAGAAAAAAGGCGTTGAAGAACTTTGTAATTTTCTAATGATCAATTTGCGAAATGACGAATTAAAATTAAAGAGATTCTCTCCAGAAAAGCTAAAGGCCGAAGCAAAATCATTACTACGAGCAGATTTCGAAAAAAAAATCTCTGGAAAAATCACTAAGGTAAAAGTACCTTCGGACCTCAATAAACTATTTTAAAGTAGAGTCTCAAGAATATTTTTACCTTACCCATGCTGTCGATATTTGAATTTATTATGAGCTTGGCATAATACCTGGAGGTTTTCAGGTTGATTGCTACCATTCTTACTTACAGACTTGATATGATCAACTTGTAGGAAATGATTCTGATTGCAACCGGGATACTGACATTTGTAATTGGCTTTTTGAAGTAGGTGGTTCTTGAGTGAAATCTTAATTTGTCTTGGGTTTTGAGACTTGGATGGGCTGTTATTTGTTTTACTGTATTTCGTGAGTTCTTGATCTACTAATAAATTGATAAGAGTTTTTACATCTGTAGTTTGATGAGATTTTAGAGCCTTTAATTTTTCTAATTTTTTATATTCTTCCTCTGAAAGATCCAAAGTTAAACGAATGGTACTTCCATTGACATACCTCTTCGCAGGCCCTGGACTTTTTAATTCTAGAGGCATTTCGCGAGCCAAAATCTTATCAACTTCAAAAGATGGTTTATTCTCTAATTCTAGTAGCAACTCTCTTTTTTCAGAGATTGTTTTTGTATTTAGGACTTTATTAGCACGAGCAAGTGTTGTTAAGGATAAAGAACCCTCATCTAGCTTTTGTTTTATTTCAGGAATAGCTTCACAGATTTTAAGTGCTGCTTTTCTCTGGTAAGCTAAAGACTCTGAATATCCTAATCCTTTCACAAGATACTCAAATAAATTTGAATAACCCCATTCTAGATAAGATCTATTATTTTCGATAGCTTGTAAAAGATCTAAGACTTTAGATGTAATTCTTCTTTCAAGCTTTACCAGTTTCAAAAGCCTTTCGTGAAGAACCAAGGCATTGTTTTGTGTTTCCATAACTCACTCCCTTTTAAAAAGTATCAAAGTTGCAAACTGCAAGAACAACTTACCATAGGTATTAAAGATGGATTTTCAGATAGCGTCTAAATAGAAAATAAAACGCAATTGTACGCGCTTAATTACTCTCAGAAAGAAAGAAGAGATTAAAATTGAAAAAATAATATTCTTAGAATTTGCAAACAAACTTACGCCTGTTTAAACACAGGAAATGATCGTCAAATAAATTCGATAATAAATTAAAAAATATTTTTGAATAACGCAATTGCGACACATAAAGGTGCAGGGCACCTTTTGGGTGTTGACGCAATGACAGTACGAAAAACTAAGGGGTACCTTTTAATAAAAATATTTAATTTCATTTAGCAGCTGCAAAACACAAGAGGCTGTCGTCTTTACGTGTTTCAAAAAAAAGTGAAAAATCAATTGGATCTAGATAAAATATTTTAGTGACCGCAGCCTATTTTAAACAGTGATTCTTGTTTTTTTTCATTACAGTCTACGCAAACTGAACCTTCAGCTTCTGCAATTTTTAAGGCTTCTTCTACGTTGATTTCAAGCACCGAATATTTTTTCGTTAAATTATCTAGTTTCAAAGCGTAAAGTAAACCATTTTCTCCAAAATGAGGGTAGTAGATATTGTCTGAGCCAAAAGACAGCTTGTGAATTTTTTTTGATTTTAAGTCCATAACAAAAATTTGTTGATTAAGGTTTGTGCTAATTAATTTTCCTTTATCATCAAATGATTTTAATTGTTCAGCGGCAACTCCAGATACTTCATTTATTTTTCCAGCAGAATCGGAACTGGCATGAAAGGCTGCATATTTATTTTGATAATCAAAATCCATTTTTCCAACCATAAAGTTCAATTTAAACTTTGCCTTGCAAGTGCCATCATCTGCTAGATCATACAATACGGTTTTTTTGTGTCTAAATTCCATGCAGAAATAATTTTTCCATCTTTTGAAAGCATTGGTAATTTATTATCTAAATCTTTGCAGTGTTTAATAACTTTACCTAGAGGCTTTATTTGACCATTTTTTAATAAATAGTCTCTCATAAATCCGTAATAAGTAATTATTCTAATTTTACTTTCTTCTTTTTTTCTATTTAAAAAACCTACGGATTGATAGTAACCATACAGTTCTTTATCTTCAAAAATTGGTTTTGAGATATTCATATTTTGATATGTTTTTTGATTGTAAAAACACATGCTCAGATAAGGAGCTTTGTCGGGTGAGGACTTACCGTTGCAATGAGGAATAGTTAATAAATCATGACCTGATACGGGATAGGGTTCAAAGGTTTCACCTTTAGTAAGGCATTTTCCCGTATCTAAAGATATTGTGCAGTCTCCACTTAAAAATATTTTCCTGCTATTAGTATCTACTCGAATAAAGTAAGTCGGCGTTACTTCTAAAGGAATTTCTCTCTTTAGTCCCGATATGCCAGGTGGGCATGGAACGTATGAGAAAGATTTTTTCGTCGTAATCGAACTTAAGATAAAGCAAAAAATTATTAATTTTTTATTCACGGAAATACCTGTTTAATCTTTCAGTGAATTTTTCCGGAGCGTCATATCCTGGATTAAATCCCCCTTCTAATTTGCCATTTTTATAAAAAATATAAGAGGGATAATGTTGAGTAGAGTCTCGGCTGATAATATCTTTTGAGTCGAGTTTAGCATATTTACTTAGATCGATATTTAGCATATTTTTATTTGTAGTCGCCATAGGATCTACCAACACTAAAAAAGGTAACTTTTGCGTAGCCGCTATTTTTTCATATTCTTCAAGACCTTTTAATGAGAGATACATATGAGGAGAAACGATATAGATTATACCCTTTGGATTTTTCGATAGGTAAGCATTCAAATCTGCATCAGTAAAATTATTTTGTTTTGCTGTTAAAAAGCTAGGAAATAGCCATAAAATACATAATGCCATTTTTAGTAAGTTCATTATCTCGAGCCTATTTTGAATTTAGAGAACATATCTCTATGAATTTCCATTACGGTGTTCACGATGTCTTGTTGTTCGCTGGGTGAGAGTTGAGAGAATTCAACGCCGATTTTTTTAAGGCCGCTGCCTTGGGATCCGACGGCGATCACATGTCTTGTCATAGCTGTGAATTTCTTTTTGAATTTTCCGCCGATTTCGATTTCGCCTTCGAGTTGTTGGCCACCAGACAATTGGAACTGGCTGTTGGGTGGAATTTCAAAAGAAAATCCTCCGCCACTTAAATCAAAGAGAGGAAATTTTTGTTTCACCGCTTTATCATCCACTTGAGATAAACTCACTTTTGCAGAGTATTCTCCAGGAATCTGCACGCGAAAAGAATTTCTTCTTTGAAGTTTGAAAAGAGCGGGTTCCAAACTCATTTTGTAGTGGCCACTAAAGTCATGATGTACAAATATGGTCTTCATAAAATATTTTTCTGGACCCACTTGGAATGTAACGATGACTTCTTGATTCAGTGGAACTTGCCCTTGGGTCACCACGATCATGTGTGAATCAATGATTTCTTTTGCAACGATTGCAATAATTTTTTTTCCAGGTAATTGGCCTTCAAATTTAACTTTTGATTGCGTGAGAAGAATGAAAGCGCGCTCGCGTTCTTTTCTTGTTCCCACTTTTTGGAAAAATGACTGACTCTGTTCCATCACTCATATTTTCGGTATATTAAGAGAATATTTGTAGGTCCAGTCTAGCTATTTAGGATTCATAATTTAAATATAAGAACCAATCCTCGGGTGCATTTTTTTGATTCACTTCAAACTTAATGGCGGGCAGCCACCTCGGTTCGTCGGGGACTTTGAGGAGAGGCATACTGGCTTGCGATGGCGTACGATTGCCTTTTTTCTGATTACATTCTCTACAGGCTGTCACAATGTTGGTCCAAATTTTCAATCCACCTTGAGCAACAGGGTGAACATGATCCAAAGTGAGATCACGGGTAGGGAATTTATCAGTGCAATACTGACAAACATAATCATCTCTAATGTATATATTTTCTCGGCAGAATCTAATTTTAGTAGATTCAGTGGATCTAACATATTTTTTTAGGCGTATGACGCTTGGGAGAGGAAATTTATCTCTTATGCTTCTTGCAAACGATTGGTGGTGAGCAAGAACTTCAACTTTATCCTGAAACCACAATATAAGAGCTTTTTGCCAGTTGACGAGTTTTAACGGTTCGTAGCTTGAATTCAGCATCAAGGCTTTGACATTTATCTCGTTGAAGGCGACACCCCGCTTGTTATTGCCAAGTTGTTGTGACTACACATCCTTATATAATCATAAGTAGTTATCAGTGCATTGTCGATCCAAAACTTTTTGGGGTCTAAGCCCAGCTCAACGGATTGGTTCTGGATGATTTCCTTATATATAGTGATAGATGGGGAGAGCACTCCCTGTATTACATCGAAATTTAGCTTATCATTTTGAGACATAATTTCCGCCATCCTCAATATAAATCCCGCAACATAATATTTTTCGGTATCTTTACTTGAAAAATTTAATCTTTTGAAAATTGTTTAAAATATTTTCGATTCTCATAAAGAGCGAATCAAACTGAGAAACCGTATTTTAGCGAAACAAAACTAGACCTTTTTCGATTCAGAGTGAGTCGTTTTAGAAATTTTCTTTTGGTTATTTTCAATTCAAAATGAGAATCGAAAACTAGACTCGACCTTGGTCCTAAAGTTTTCAGGACCAAGGTCGATAAGTTTGTTGTAAGTAAGTTGGAGCAAGTAATTGCATCTACAGTAAGCGTAAAGGCGGACCAATCACCCGCCTAACGCTGAAGCCAGAGATGCCTCCAATACAAAAAGTTAGTGAACTAAATAACAACGCCATTCGCTCGGAATGTCGGTTGATGTGAGTATGACAGCAGTAGATGTCAGCCCTTTAACTGAGCCTATGGCAAACAGTACGTTGGAGGTATCTTATGGGCTTAAGAATTAATACAAACTTAGCCTCGATCAATGCTCAAAGACAATTAGGCAAACAACAAGTTCGTGGTCAACACGCTCTTGCAGCCTTATCGTCAGGTTCTAGAATTGTAAACGCATCAGACGATGCAGCAGGTTTAGCTATCTCAGAAAACCTGAAATCGCAAACCCGTGGATTAGCTGTTGCTCGTAACAACGCTTTCAACGCTGGATCAATGATTCAGGTGTCTGAAGGTGGATTGAACGAAATCAGTAACATCTTAACTCGTTTAAGAGAATTAGGTGTGCAATCTGCTTCGGATAACGTATCAGATACAGAGCGCGGATTCTTGGATCTTGAAGCTCAACAATTAATTTCTGAAGGTGATAGAATCGCGAAGACTACGCGCTTCGGTAACAAACAATTATTAGATGGAACAGAATCAGATATGGAATTCCATGTGGGTCCATTCGCTGGTGAAGAGAACATCATTAAGTATAACCTTTCAGCTGATGCTACTGGTAGCGGATTAGGTTACGATGGTATCTCGGTATCAGATAAAGGTTCTGCTCGGGATACTCTTGCAACTGTAGATGAAGCAATTGTGAAATTGAGCTCGATGAGAGCGGACTTCGGTGCGGTTCAAAGTAGATTGAATACAACAACTTCTAACTTAGATATTCAATACGAAAACTTAAGTGCTGCGAATTCTCGTCTCAGAGATGCAGACGTTGCCTTCGAATCAGCAGAACTTGCATCTTCGCAAGTGTTGCAGCAGGCATCAATCGGAGTGTTAGCTCAGGCCAACCAACAAGGTGCTCAAGCTTTAAGACTCTTAGCTTAATCATAATTTAGCTTGTCATAATTTATAATGAAATTAGTTTTTACAAGTGTGTTGAAGTCTGATCCGAAAGGGTCAGACTTGTCTTAAGCCCGCCATGGGAGGTCTCACCGGCTTCCCATGGCCTTTTTCTTTTAAATTAATTTTTTCCAAATATCTTCTCTGAATCCCACAGTTCCAGATCTTTTTGTAAGTAAAAATGGGCGCTTGATAAGCTTTCCGTTTTTAGAGAGCAACTTGATAGCTTCGTCTTCTGTCATTCCGGCCTTGATCTTTTCTGATATTTTTAGTTCTCTGTATTGTAAGCCGGATGTGTTGAATAGATTTTTAAATGTACCACCAGCTTCTTCTAAATATCTCAACATCTTTTTCAATTCAGTGATTGTAGGCGGTTGATCTACGATTGGGATCTTCTCGTAGCTTACGTTTTTCTTATCCAAATACTTAAGTGCTTTTACGCAAGTACTGCATGCCTTATATTCATATATCTTCATCTTTATCTCCCGCAATGTTTATATTCTTCATAGATTTCGTAATCGTAATCTGTGCAATACACACGTGCGACACATTTGTGATTTTGCTTTCGTACATCTGGGGCATACGTGATGTCGTAGTAGAAGTGTGTTGCGTATTTGCCATTACCCGTGATCACATGTCGAAACTTATAAACTTTTTGGTTACCTTTGTTGTATTTCTTTCTGATGAGCTCTACACACTCTTCTTTTGCTTTAAGTGTGGTGCCGCCGTAAAACGCATAGGCAGACGACGTTAATAAATTAATTGCTAATATAAGATGTAACATTTTACTCCCAAAACTATCCCTCAAACTCAGGTCTCCTTATATAAGATATTGGTTATATGAACAATTTGAAGGTGACTATATTGTATGAATGTAAAAATTCTGGGGCAAAAGTTACATCTATTAAAGTCCTAGTAATGAAAGTCTGTGCAGACCTTCCTCTATCCCGACCAAATTCCATCAAAAACCCACGACTTTAGCTTGAATTTCCAAACCAAAGTCTAGTTTCAGACAGACTATGGTCTAGTTTTACTGGATCAAGCTTTAGCCCAGCAAGACCTCGCCGAAAGGTTACTTGTGAGTCAAGCATGTAAGAATTGTTTGGCTGGTCAAAGCAGAGTGATTGCTGCTTGGATCATCAGAAGGCCCTCCAGTATCTCTCCTTCTTGGCTCCAACTTACTTAACAAAAGGCAATGGAATTTGCCGTTACGACCGGGCGGACATGGGTTAGAGCCGCTCGGTCGTAAGAGAAAGATTCTCGTAAAACAATGGAGGTCCATAATGGGCTTAAGAATTAGTACAAATCTACCATCGATCAACGCGCAAAAATCACTTGGAGATACTCAAAAAGTAATCTCAAAGAGTTATGCTCAATTAGCAAGTGGTTCTAGAATTAACCAAGCAGCAGACGACGCTGCAGGATTATCAATTTCTGAAGGGATGAAATCTCAAATCAGAAGTTTCCGTCAAGCAACAAGAAACGCTAACGACGGTATCTCGTTACTCCAAGTAGCAGAAGGTGGTCTAAACGAAACTTCTAACATCATCACAAGATTGAGAGAACTTGGTATCCAAGCTTCTTCTGATACTGTAGGTGACGTAGAAAGAGGAATGATCAACAAAGAAGTTCAACAATTAACACAAGAAGTAGAGAGAATTTCACAATCTACTAAATTCGGTGCTACACATTTATTGAACGGCGAAGCTCCATCTTTCGAATTCCAAGTGGGTTCAGGAAATGATGATTTTGCGGATAGATTGACTTTTGATCCAGCTAATTTAAATTCGACAGCTTCTAACCTTGGTATAGCAAGTGTTGATTATTCAACTCGTGATGGCGCTAGAGAAGCAATGTCAGTTCTTGATGAAGCAACTACTAAAGTGAGCGGATTCAGAGCGGAAATCGGTGCGGTTCAAAACAGAATGTACTCAACTGTGAACAACCTTGCAACTGCTGAAGAGAACTTAAGTGCTGCGAACTCACGTATCAGAGATACAGACATCGCTAGTACAACGGCTTCACTTGCAACGAGCAACATCTTATTGAATGCTTCGACTTCGGTTCTTCAACAAGCGAACTCGAATCCAGCAATGGCATTAAAGTTATTATCGTAATCAGCTTGAAAAAAGTGTTTGGTGGAGGGTGGACTCCATTACTCTCCGATACCTAACCCATCCGGGGGATGAAAATCTCCCGGGGGTATTTAAGAAAAAAGACAAGACGTCAGTCTGGTTTTTTGCTTATTTAGTAAACAGTTTTTGAGAAATTTCCGATCAGCTTTGTGAATGAATATCAAAAATGTTTTGAACTCACTTGTTAATATCTCCGGCGTAGATAAAGCGAAGCTTGATCACAAGACTAAGCTTGATGCGAGCGGTGAGCGTGATACAGACCTTGGACGTGGTGAGGAAGAAGCATCAAAACATAAAATGACAGATACCGAAGCTCAGGAAGTATTGTCTCACTTAAAAGAGCTCGATGGCATCAAGGACAACAATCTTGAAGTCCGTTTAGAAAAAAAAGAAGATACTTACGTTGTGTACATCGAAGATAATCAGGGAAAAGTGGTTCGTAGAATCGCCGAAGCAGAAATGTGGTTTATCTACCAGAAGCAAAAGTCTAGCGATGGTAAAAAAGGCCAGCTCATCAATAAGGCTATGTAAGCCGCTCTCATACCAGCATAAAGTCCCATGACATTTTATTGACTCACTGATTCTTTATTTACCTGAGAAAATAATAGAAGAACAGGAGTGTACTTTGTGGCCATAGCAATGGGCGGTATCAATACAGGATTACCAGCTAATCTAGTCGATCAATTGGTCGAATTGGAGAAGGAGCCTATTAAGCGTGTCGAAGAGAAAAAAGCAAAAGTACAAAACAAACTCGATCTCGTAAATCAATTCGATGAAAAATTAAAAGGCATTCTTGGAACTCTCGGAGAACTTGCAGGAACAAAAGGTTTTACGGATATCGTTGTGAACTCTGGAGATCCCACTGTCATTTCTGGAACAGCAGATCCAAGCGCATCTGTGAATGGAAGTTGGAATATCGAAGTTATGCAGCTTGCAAATAAAGCTTCTGCACTTTCAAATGGATTTCCGGACAAAGATAAATCTCAACTCGGTGTTGGATATTTTAAATTCCAAACTCCGAATGGTGAGAGAGAAGTTTACATCGATGGTAACAACAACACTTTGGAAAAAGCGGCGGCAACTATCAACCAAGCGGGACTGGGTGTTCAAGCCACTGTGATAAAAGACAGCAAAGAAGAAGATGCTCCATTTAGATTGATGATCAGTGGTGTATCAGTAGGCGAAGGCAATAAAGTCGAATACCCAACTCTCTATTTTCTAGATGGTGACCAGGATTTTTATTTTGATGAAGAAAGACCTGCAGTAAATGGAAAAATCAAAGTTGATGGATTTGAAATCGAAGTCGATCAAAATAAACTTTCAGATATTATTCCTGGAGTAACGCTAGATCTAAAACAGGCATCACCTGGCAAAACCGTGAACGTCGGTGTTGCAGAAAACAAAGAAGTTGTCTCTGGAAAGATTAAAGACTTCGTAGAAAAAACTAATGCAGCGTTAGCCTTTATTCAAGGACAATCAAGAGTCGATCAAAACACAGACACCTCCAAAACTCTGGGCGGCGATTCAATGCTCAGATCTGTGGAAAATGATTTACGACGTATGATTCAGAATGCTCAGATGGGTGTGGGCGGAGAAATCAAAACGCTGAATCAGATTGGTATCGTATTCAATAGAAACGGTACTTTGGATTTTGACCAGGCAAAGTTCAATAAAGTATTAGCTGAAAAATCTAGCGATGTGAAAATGTTTTTCGTAGGTGACAACTTCAATACAGGATTTGTTCCCACAGTTAGAAACACAATCAACAGGATTACAAGCGGTGCATTCGGACCTGTAGGTAACAAAAGAAAAACTTTAACCAATCAGATCCAACAAGCGGATCAAAGAATTGAAAGTTTATCAAGAAATATAGAAATGAAAGAAAAAAATTTAAGAAGAAAGTTCGCAAATTTAGAAGAGACAATGGCAAAAGTAAGAGGGCAAGGAAATATGATCGCTGAGAGACTTGGCGGTGCAGGACCTGCGCAATTGAACTTTGGTGGAATAAGTAAAACAAGTAATTTATAGAAAAATTGAAAACTAGAGGCTGATGAATGTCGAATGCTGCATACAAAAAATATAAAACTACTTCAATCCAAAGCGCAAGCCGCGAGAAAATTCTACTCATGCTTTACGAAGGAGCGATCAAGTTCACCAAACTTGCAATCCAAGGTGTTGAGCAAAACAATGTAAAAGACAAATGTGAAAATATTGGAAGAGCCTATGACATTGTTCTGGAGCTGAACAATACGCTAGATCACAAAGTAGGAGGTGAGGTTGCAACTCGTTTGGAGCAACTTTATCAATATATGATTGAACAATACATTAAAGCAAATGCATCCAGCGATACGGAGCCATTAAAGATAAACCAAAAATTGCTAGAAACCCTTCATGAAGGATGGGTCCAGGCAATACAGAAGTTAAAAAATGAAACCAAATAATTTATTTATTCACAACTATTTATGGGGGGGAGCAATGACAGATGAAATTATTCATCTGCTATCGGAACGCAACAGGTATTTGTCTCAATTTTCAGTAATTAACAAAGTGCAAATCGGTAGACTTAAAGTCGGTAACTTTGAACAGTTGAGCGAATTTTATATGACCAGAGAACACATTCTAGCAGTCGTTGAAAAGATAGAATTACTCCTCAGTCAAAAACTGGAACAATCTGAAGCGGATATTTCTGATGACAATAGGTCAGCGGTAGAAAATTTACTGCAAGCCAAGGATACAATCATCAAAGAAATCTTAGATCAAGATTTAGAAATCCTTTCAACTATTGAGCAAGAGAAGACCAGCATCATCTCTGAACTCAAAACTTTGAAGAAGGGTAGAAAAACAATCACTGCCTATAAGTCTGGGATTACGAATTCAAAACTAGACGAAGAAGCGTAAAATTATTCATTGAACGCGTCAAAAATGTGACGCGTTCAAAATTCAAACGTTCAAATCATCTCGACGACCTATTAGTTTCTTTTAAAGCATGGCATTCATATTGCTTCTATATTTGGTGTACACGAAAGGATTCGTATGACGCCAGAAATGATTATCCAAAGACCAGAAGAAGTATCAGGTAACTTAACAAGCCACTTTGATATTCACTTTTTATTTAAAAATGCACTTATATTAGTTGATCACGGAGATTATGAATTAGCCCTTAATCTATTTGATACGATTTTAGCTGATGATGAGTTCCACGCGGAATCCCTGAAGTGGAAAGGATATTGCCATGCTCAACGCGGGCAATTGGAAAAATCCATCGAGGCATACTTTAAATTGGCGGAATCAACTCCGACAGATACAAATTACTTCAATCTTGCGGATGCATTCTATACAGCTGGCCAAATTGAACTTTCAAAAGAATTTTTCTTAAAATCATTAGAGATCATCAACTACGAAAGTCCGCATCTGTTCCAAATTTATAAGAAGTTGGGAAACATTGCGACTAAATCAGCGGATTATGATTCAGCTCAAGAATATTATGACAAAGCCTATACGATCACTCCGCATTCCGATGATCTTTTTGTAAATTACGGGACTCTGGAAATGCAAAAAGAAAATCACGAAGGTGCTTTAGACAGATTTAAGCACGCGATCTCTTTAAATAAAAATAACGATAAGGCATGGATTGGTTTAGCTCTTATTTATAGAGCGCGCGGTGATGCAGAACTTTCTTGGGGAGAGTTACTTCATGCCTTAGATATCAATCCAAAAAATACAGTGGGCGTAAAGCTTGCAATTGATTGGGGCATGGCTGAAATGGAATATGAAAAGGCCATTGCAGTGCTAGAAAGATTCCTCAATGTGGGAGAGCCAAATGCGGACTGGATCTACACTTATGCAGGTCTTCTGTACCAGTCGGGTGATTGGAAAGAAAGTAAAAAGATTTTAGGGCTTTTATTGGCTGAAAAACCAAAATACCAAGCAGCAATCGAGTTACTCAAAAAAATTGATCATAAAGTTAACATTTAAACGCATGCAGTGCTCGGCTAGAAGTGAGCACTATGGCGACGACAATTATAGCGGGAGCGGCTTGTGAGAATTCTAATTCGCGGAAATACTGAACTTGATAAATTTATAATGAGTCTTCCTTTTGTAAAGGGCTTAACTGGGGTTTATCCTCATGCAGAAATTTTTATGATTTCTAAGCCTCACTTTTCAAAAATGAAAGAGTTTGCTCCATATATTCATCAGTTTGTAGAAGATCAATCTACTATCAATGATATTTACTTTGATATGGTCATCGACTTAGAAAATCTGGCTAACAACAAGAGCACGGACAAATTAAATTTTGATCAGATTTATTCCCATGAGTGTTTCCATTACACAGATAAGCTTTTGGCCTGTTTACCTAAAAAATACCAGCGCAGACATTTAAATCTGTCGGAAACAGTTCAGGGTTTCGAGGAGATGAAAAGTTTTGCTATGAAATCTTCGAACAAAGACTTTGATGTAGTAATGTATCCTTTCTCCCATGATTCTCAGAAATCTTGGAAGCTTGAAGATTTTCATATGTTCATTATGTATTTCTTTAAGATGAATCCTGGGAAGAAAATTTTATTATTGGCTCTAGAGTCTCAGAAAGCAGAGATAGAAGCATTCTTAAAAGACAAGCCATATCCAGAAGATCTCGTGAAGTTAAAAATATGTTCTCTAGACGGAGCTCTCAGTATTCTCAAAAAGTCTTCGTTTGTAATTACGGCAAATTCTCCGATGAAGTTCTTGGCGGTAAATCCCGAGACAACGCTGGTAGAAATTAATTTTAACGAAGTTGATTTCGAAAAGAAATGTGCCTACCGTGCAAATTCTTACGTTTTGAATTTTAAAAAGAAAGTTAGAAATAAGTTCATATACACTACGAATGAATTGGTGTTTGACAATAACGCGCACTACTTCGCCTACGTGGTGACTTCGATTCTTGATGAAGATGAAGAAAAGCTAAGATGGTTTGCAGAAAAGTACACGGATCTTGCAGATATTTACAAAACAGATATTTCTTCTGAGATTGGCTTTAAGCTCACACCAATATACTGGGGACAAAAGAACATTGCCAAAACATTGGTCAATATTTCTCACAAGCTTGAAACTCTTCAGGTGAATAACCCGAAACATTCAGAAGAGTTTTACTACAATATTCATGATGAAAGTGAGTTGACTCAAGATCAGATCATTTATGATCTAGGAACGGTTCAGAAAGAAATCGAAAAGCTCATTAAGACCTTTAGAACGGAAACTCATTTTGCCATCGCAATTAAGATTGAAAACAATAGTGGTGAAAAGCTTGATGACTACATTTTAAAAGAGATTCTTGATCAAAGTCTTGCAGGCGCAACTGACGAGAAGCCATCTAAGATGAATGAGCTTATAGTCGAAAAACTCCTCGTAAACCTCTTTTTTATTCGCCAGGTCATGAATATTTCAGGTCAGAAACTTTTAGAGAGTTTACCAATGACAGCCACCTATTATTCATAAATAATTGTCTCTATGATAGAGACCAAGCCTACAGTCTTATGGGTCGATGATGATGCATATGTTTTGTCTTCGGCAAGAAGGCTTCTCGCGCTTCAGGGCTTCAATGTTATCACATTAGAAAATCCTTTAGAAACTCTTAAGCTCATTGAAGAACATAAGGTTACCGTTTTGATCTCTGATCAAAGAATGCCTCCCATGACTGGAATTGAAGTTCTCAAGGCGGCCAAAGAAAAATTTCCTGATGTGACTCGTCTCATGGTGACTGGGTTTTTTGATAAAGAACTTTTAGAAGAAGCTATTAACGTGGCTGGTGTTTTTAGATTTATAAATAAACCTTGGTCAGAGCAAGAGTTGATCTCAGACATCAAGCAAGCTATTGAACATACTCATCAGTTAAGAAAATACAATGAGCTCAGTCGTGAAATTAAAAATAAAAATAAGGATCTCACGCAGCTGACGGAAAACCTAGAGAGCATTATCTTTGAGAGAACCAAAGAAATTAATCAGTTCAATAAAGATCAAGAAAATAAAAACAAACAAATCAGAGATCTGGTGCACTTTATCCAAGACACTCATCAGGTGAATTCTCTTTCAGAGTTGATGGACTGCCTGGTAGAGGATCTTGAGAAATTTAAAGTGACGCCAATTTTTTGTTACAAGTCTGCGCATGGAGATCCAAGAATTCTTTTTTCAAGAAAAGGAGATTGGATCAATCAATCAATGACATTTACTTGGAATAAAAAGCCAGAGATTAAAGTGAATGACAAGGCCGATCAAAAATTCTTGGCCGATACACTTAAGCGACCCATTGTAAAGGTGATCAGTCTTCCTTTGCTAAAATTTAAAAATACTGAAGACCTTCAAAATACTCTGTTTATTGAACATAATACTCCAGATTCAGAGCTTTCGTCATTTATGGATTATTTGACTTCTAGAATTCAAGTTTTGAGTCTGGCAGCGGATAGAATTCTATACATTGAAAAGATTGAATATGATTCGGGTCAATGGGAAAGAACTTTCGACTCCATTCAGGATCCTTTATGTATTGTGGACGTAGAGGGACATAAGCTCAGAACCAATTCTTCGTATCAAAAACATATCAAGACATCTAAGAGCGAAGAAGGTTTGATCAGCTTAGTCCAAAAAACAAAAATGAATCAAAGTGAAGTCATAAAAAAAGATGAAAAAACTTTTGAAGTGAGTGGATTTCCTATTAAGGAAGCACAGTTTGATGATGTGAACCATTTTGTTCTTTATTACAAAAATATTACCGAAGAGAGAAATCTTTTTGACCAAATGATTCAAAATGAAAAGATGGCAGCCTTAGGTTTGCTTGCAGGGAATATCGCCCATGAATTAAACAACCCTCTGACAGGTATTAGATCTTTTGCCCAAATTCTTAAAGTCGATTCTTCTCTTAAAAAAGAATACATTAGCGATCTCAGCGAGATTGATAAAGCGGCAATGAGATGTCAAAATATTATTCAAGGATTAAAAGAATTTTCTGTTGGAAATGCCAACGCGACCCACTTAAAGAAAATTTCTCTTAACGAAACCATTGGAAAGACTTTGCCATTTTTAAAATCCGCGGTGAGACATCACAATTTGAATTTAGAACTCTCTGATAAGGATGAAATAGAAGTTTTTGCCGATCCACAAATCTTACAGCAGATCATCTTTAACCTGATCATCAATGCTTGTCAGGCGCTAGTGGACCCAGGGATAGTTACGGTAAGAACAAGTAAAAAAGGTGACTTCGGAATTTTAGAAATCGAAGACAATGGGCCTGGAATTCCTGAAAATATTCAGACGAAAATTTTTGAACCTTTCTTTACTACTAAAAAAGACGGAGAAGGAACGGGATTGGGTCTGAGCTTTTGCAAAAGCATGCTAGAAAAAATGGGAGGGGAAATTTCGTTCAAAACTGCGTCTATCAGAGGAACACAATTCATCGTAAAAATACCTACGAAGACCATTTCCCTTAAGGTTGTTAAGATGAAAATTTCCGATAAAAAGGTAAAGAAATGATGAACAAATTTTTAAAAACTTTGATTATTGATGATGAATTACTGATCAGAAAATCCATCGGTAGAATTCTTAAGCAACGTGGCCATGAGGTTTCTGAAGCCGAGAATGGCAATATTGCCCTGGATGTTTGGCGGGAAGTGAAGCCGGATTTAGTCTTACTCGACTTTATGATGCCTGGGAGAAATGGCTTGGAGGTTTTAAGAGAGATTGAGCCGGAATTAAAGAAGTGTGTGATTGTGATGTCTGCCTATGTTGGCCAAAATGAACATAAAGATTTTATTAAGCTAGGCGCTTCACACTTTTTTTCTAAGCCTTTTGATGATATTTTTAAGTTTATAGATCAAGTCGAAGAAATAGCTACTGAACAAAACAAGAAGTGATTGATGCCACAAAGTGCTCCAAAAAACAAAATTAATATCTATCCCATTGAGATAAACATCGAAGTTGAAGGCGGTCCGCACAAGGCCCAAGCTTATAAGATCAATCCTCAGGGCATGATCATGGAAGTTTTTGTGAGTAAATTCAAACCCCAGCAGTCACTCAAATTAAAATGGATTCTTCCCATAGATGATATTGGAATGGAGGAGGACGCAGTGGTGGTTAAATTATATTCTCAACCGAAGGGTAACAAAATTCAGTACCTTATGGAAATCCATTTCAAGAAGATCAAACCGCAAAACGCAGAAGCCATTAAATTTTTATTGGATCGTGTTGAGCATCACAAAAAACAAATCGAAAAGAAAGCTCAATCATGAGAGTTATCGCCGGTAGATTTAAAGGACGAGTTTTGAAAAGCTTTGAAGCTTCTCACATTAGACCGACTACGGATCGCGTAAAGGAAACTCTTTTCAATATTCTTATGGGACATATTGAGGGGGCAAGGGTTTTGGATCTTTTTGCCGGTACGGGGAACCTCTCTATCGAGGCACTCTCTCGCGGGGCGGAAGTTGTAGAGTGTGTAGAAAAGCATCCAACATCGATCAAGATCATTTTTGAAAATTTAAAAATGATTAAAATAGAAAGCGAAATCAAAGTTCATAGAGAGGATGCATTTTTATTTTTGAAAAGATTTAAAGGTAAAGCCTTTGACGTGATTTTTATTGATCCCCCTTTTACCGAGCAATTGGCTGATTCCATCATGACGGAAATCGAAAGAACGGAAGTTTTTCACCCTGAAACCATTATAGCCATAGAGTCTGCCAAGAAAGAAAAGCTCTTGGGTGAATACGGCAGGCTTACGGCCATTGACACGAGGCTTTTTGGTGATAAAGTGCTCACATTGTTTAAGCAACAAAGTAAGGTTTTATGAGTAAGACACGCATTGTATACCCAGGAAGTTTCGATCCCATCACTTTGGGCCACTTGGATATCATCGAGCGTCTCAGTGAAAAATTTGATGAAGTCGTAGTTTTGATTTCATCTTCAACGCAAAAAAAATACATATTTAATTTTAAAGAGCGCAAGGATTTGGTTGGCAAAGCTTGCAAAAATTTTGAAAATGTAACGGTAGATTCTTCTGATGGTTTGCTCGTAGATTATCTAAAGAAGAATAAGATCACGATGCTTGCTAAAGGTCTACGCAATGGTCGTGATTTCGAATACGAGATCACGATGGATCATACAAACAAAACACTTTATCCAGAAATTGAAACGATATATTTAGTCTCCCGTCCAGAATATAGTTTTATCTCTTCTACTCTGGTAAAAGAAATTGCTATGCTCAAAGGGGATTTGAAGAAATTTGTTCCCGACATCGTATTAAAGGCACTCTCAAAAAGAAATAGTTGAGCAAAATAGAGGTTCAAAATGCTTTCAGAAAGAGCGAAAAAACTAAAGTCATCACCGACTCTATAGCTAGCTGCCAAAGGTAGAAAACTAAAAGCCGAAGGTCACGATGTGATCTCTTTAGCCGTGGGAGAACCCGACTGGGACACTTTCGAAGTTGCTAAAGCTGAAGCCATTGAATCTATCAACAAGGGTTTTACGAAGTATGTTTCAGCAAATGGAATTGAAGAACTTAGAAAGGCCATCGTAGAAGATTTAAAGAAAGATTACGGATTTGATTACTCGCCAGAGCAAGTTTCAGTAGCGACTGGTGGGAAAATGTCGATCTTTGCTCTTCTTCAAGTACTCATTGGAAAAGGTGATGAAGTTTTAATTCCAGCACCTTACTGGGTGAGCTATCCCGACATGACAGAGCTTGCTGATGGAACACCTGTTTTCATTCCTTCAACGGAAGCTGCCGGATTTAAAATCACGCCAAAAGATCTTGAATCAAAAATCACTCCTAAAACAAAACTTTTGATGCTTAATTCTCCTTCGAATCCTACCGGAAGCGTTTATACAAAAGAAGAATTAAAAGCGATTGCAGAAGTTCTAAAAAAGCATCCGCAAATTTTTGTAATGAGCGATGATATATACAATAAACTTTACTTCAGTGGCGCTTTAGCTCCACAGATTTTAGAAGTGGCTCCAGAATTAAAAGAGAGACTGATCATCATCAACGGTGCTTCAAAATCTTATTCTATGACTGGCTGGAGAGTGGGTTGGGGAGTAGGACCTCTTCCAATCATTAAAGCTATGGCAAATTATCAAAGTCAGTCTACAGGTTGCGGAAATTCTATTGCTCAAAGAGCAACCTTTAAAGCCATCACAGAAGGTGGCAAAGAGTTAAGCGCAGTTCAAAGAAAATTAATTGAAAGAAAAAACTACGCTATAGCTGAAGTTAAAAAAGTAAAAGACGTTTCGGTCTACAATCCTGATGGAGCCTTCTACCTTTGGGTTAACATTTCAAAATGTTTAGGCAAGCAATTTAGAGGCGAGTCAGTTAAAACCTCAAAAGAATTCTGCGCAATGCTTTTGGAAGATAAAAAAGTAATTACAGTTCCCGGAGTAGAATTCGGCATGGACGGCTATTTGAGATTGAGTTTCGCCATAGAAGCAAAACGAATGACCGAAGCCTTCACCCGCATGAATTCATTTATTTCAGAACTAAAGTAGTTCTCCTTAATGATGCTTTGTAGAAGACTAATCAAACTTTTCAACTGAAATGTAAAAAATTCAGGACAAACATTCTTATATGTTTAAGTTTTGTGAAAAAAATAAACATTTACCCGAAAAATATGGTGGGTTGGATTTACAAAAAATTTGTTTAAGTGCATCTCGCAATCATTTAGCTCCAAAAATTTATTTTTAATTATTAGTATACAAATCTTAATTTTAGAAAATAAACTGAGGTTTTTAAAATGGGTAAATTTGCATTCGTATTTTTATTTGTTTTAGTTTTTATCTCTAACTCAAGTTATTCCAGTGAAATATGTACAAATCTTTTTAAAGAAGATCCTTTAAATTCTCTATATTTAAATCTTAGAAATCAAAATTCTGCTCATGCAGAGACCTACAGTTTGTATCTTGAACTCGTAGCTCAACACCCTATTCTTGGAAAAGTATTTAAAAAACGTGATATCCTCGAAGTTCTATTGGATGAAGAGCTATCTTCTCGAGGTGAGTCTTTAACTAAACTTTTTAAATCTTTATCAAACAGAAAATATGAGCTTTCAGAAAGTACCCTCGCAACAATTCTTGAAAGACATTTATTAAAAAGAGTTCCAGAAGAAACCATTCCAGAGAGAGTAGGCAGTTTTCTTAATGGTGCTCCCAATTCTTTAATCAAGGTCCTTGGAGATATGACTTTGTCTGAAGTTCAGTTATTGACCTATGGAAAAGATCCACTGAAGCCTAGTCCTGAAAGTCTTCTCGGCCAGTACATTGCAAACACTGCGGCAAGTACAGTGGTGAGAAGTTTTTCCATGGGGCCTCGTAGAAAAAGCCAAGGAGAAAAACGGCTAGTTGTTGCTGTCAGTGAAGCATCATTTGCAGAGTATCTTCGACTTTTTAAAAATGTTCATTTTTTAATTCACGTACACACACCAGAGCAAGGAACACTGCATGTTGCGCAAAATGGCCGGCACGGTTCTTATGGAGGCTTACAGAATGCTTTGAGAAATTCAAGCATCGGCACAATCATGCCACACATTCTTCTTTCTAGTACAGAGGCAAACAGAGTTACCAATTTCTTTAAATTGGGAGCATTGAACGTAGGTGGACAACCAGCGTTACGTCCTTGGAGTTTAAAAGGCAAAGACGATGTTTCTTATTGCGCCAGAGGTGGGTATTCAAGTTGCACTCATTGGTTTGGAAACATTCCGATGGGGGATAAAAAAGTCGAGGGTTATAGTTTTCCTGGTAAAGTAGATAGCCATGCTGATCGTGACGTGCCTAAAGGGCGTCAATATAAAGAATTAGTTCCTTACAATTTCGAAGGCACTAAGGATCAATTAAAGCTTATGAATCTTGTTTGGCAGGTGCCTGGACATGAGCAACTGTCTTCTGTCTTAGGCTTAGAGCATAAGAATGTGTCAGGAGAATTTGCAAGCCCTGGTTTTGTAGCGGTTTCATTAACTGCAGCGGCACCAGTGCAAAGAGTGCCGGTTGTATTTTTAATAACTAAAGATCACCAAGCAGAAATAATGCCAGATTTCGATCCGAGTATTCATGCATTCTAAAATAGGAAATAAGAGGATTTATTTATGAATAAAATTATATTTACAATACTGTTATTGGCTATTTCTCCGTGGCATTTAGCATATTCTAATGAGACGTGTGCCAGTATTTTTTATGATCGCACAGAACTCATGTATTCTACGCTCAAAGTAAAAAATGAATTTTATGGTAAGTCTTATGAGTTGTATTTAAAAGTTATTAAAAAACATCCTTACCTTGAAAGAATTTTTACCAGGGATCAAATCTTAGAAATCCTATTGCAAGAAGAAATGCCTTCGAGGAGCGAAGCTTTAGTTAGACTGATTAAAAATTTATCAAAAGTATCAGTGGCTTCTTTGAACAAGGGAACGCTAACCACTGCGCTAAAAAGAAACTTAAAAGGGATGGTTCCGGCAGAAACTATTCCGGCAAGGGTCGAAAAATTTCTAAACGGTGTTCCTAATTCTTTAGGCAGGCTCCTTGGAGATATGACTCTGAAGGAAGTTCAGTTGCTGACCTACGGGAAGAATCCGCTGAAGCCTAGTCCTGAAAGTCTTCTCGGCCAATACATTGCGGAAACCGGAGCGCAGTCTATTGTAACAAGGTTTTCACTGGGACCAAATAGAAAAAACTTTGGTGAATCAAGACTTGTGGTAGCTGTGAGCCGTTCATCGTTTGCGAAATATCTAGAGTTTTTTAAAAAAACTAACTTTTTGATTCATGTGCATACTCCACACCAAGGAACTTTGCATGTTGCGCAGAATGGTCTCTTTGGTTCCTATGGGAGATTACAGTATCAGTTTCGTTTTCCGAGAATAGGCACCATCATGCCACATATTCTTCTTTCGACTACAGAAGCGAATAGATCTGCCAATTTTTTTAAATTGGGAACAATGAATGAGTATTTGGCTCAACACCCTTGGGAATTAAAAAGCAAAGATGATGTTTCATATTGCGCAAGGAGTGGCTATTCAAGTTGTACTCATTGGTTCGGTAATATTCCAATTGGAGATAAAACCGTCGACGGATACAAATTTCCAGGTCGCGTAGATGAACATGCTGATTCCGAAGTTCCGACAGGGCGCCAATACAAAAAATTAGTTCCTTATGATGTGGAATCTATGTATGCAGAGACGGCAAAGCTTGTGCAATTGGTTTGGAAAACTCCTGGAAATGAGCAGTTGGCATCCGTGTTGGGCCTAGAGAGACAAAATGTGGCGGGAGAATTTGCAAGCCCAGGTTTTGTGGCCGTTTCGTTAACTGCAGCAGCGCCGGTAGAAAGAGTGCCGGTTGTATTTTTAATAACTCAAAATCACCAAGCAGAAATAAAACCAGATTTCGATCCGAGTATTCATGCGTACTAAAATCGAAAACTAAGAGGATTTAAATGAATAAAATTATATTTTTAATAATGTTGTTGTTGACCATCCTTCCAATGCGCTTCGCGTATTCTAATGATACCTGTGTCAGCATTTTTCAAAATGCAGGCACGACAGAGCGCATGTACTCCAGACTCAAAGAAAAAAATGAATTTTATAGCCGATCTTATGAGCAATATTTAGAGGTGACTCGTCAACATCCTTACCTTGAAAGAATCTTTACCAAGGATCAAGTTTTAAAAACCTTATTGCAAGAAAGAATGCCATTGAGAAGTGATAGCCTAGTTGAGCTGATCGAAAATTTATCAAAAACATCAGTTGCTTCCTTGAATGGGAGAACCCTCTCTACTGTACTTAAGAAAAATTTAGAAGGGAAAGTTCCCGCAGAAACTATTCCGGCAAGGGTCGAAAAATTTCTAAACGGTACTCCTGATTCTTTAGGCCGCGTCCTTGGAGATATGACTCTGAAGGAAGTTCAGTTATTGACGTATGGTAAAGATCCACTAAACCCTAGCCCGCAAAGTCTGCTCGGCAAGTACATTGCAGAGACAGGCGCGCAAACCGCTATCAAAAATTTTTCACTTGGACCAAAAAGAAAAAACTCTACACAAGCAAGACTTGTGGTTGCAGTCAGTGAAGCTTCATTTGCTCGGTATCTAGAACTCTTCAAAAAGCCTAATTTTTTAATTCATGTGCATACTCCACAGCAAGGCACTCTTTATGTTGCGCAGAATGGTCTCCATGGTTCATATGGAAGTTTAACCAATGAGCTTCGTCTTCCCAGCATTGGTACCATCATGCCGCACATTCTTCTTTCAAGTAAGGAAGCCAATAGATCTACCAATTTTTTTAAATTGGGAGGCATAAATGGTGAATTGGCTCAATACCCTTGGGAACTAAAAAACAAAGATGACGTTTCATATTGTGCAAGAAGCGGTTACTCAAGTTGTACTCATTGGTTCGGCAATATTCCGCTTGGAGATAAAACCGTCGACGGATACAAATTTCCAGGTCGCGTAGATGAACATGCTGATTACGATGTTCCTGAAGGCCGCCAGTATAAAAAACTTGTTCCTTACGATCTGAAATTTCTAGATACAGAAATTGATGCGGAAGAGGCAAGGCTTGTGCGATTGGTTTGGAAAACTCCTGGAAATGAGCAGTTGGCATCAGTGTTGGGTCTGGAAAGAAAAAATGTGGCGGGAGAATTCGCAAGCCCAGGCTTTGTAGCCGTTTCATTGACCGCGGCCGCACCAGTGACAAGAGTGCCTGTTGTATTTTTAATAACTTCAGATCACCGATTAGAAATAGATCCAAATTTTGATCCACAAATAGAAGCTTATTAAAGGGTGAAAAAAATAAATATCTACTCTCACCTCAAGTAAGGTTGAATTTACAAAAAGTGCAGATTGCGGGTAGATCAATATTATTTAGATACAATAATTTATATTTAATAACTAAGGTTCCTTAAATTTAAAAAGCGCGCGCGGAGATTGTGATGAAAAAAACAGCATTTTTATTATTACTATTACTTAGTTTTACAACAAGCTTAGCTTATTCTAATACTTGTTCAAAAATGTTTGAATTATCAGATTCAGAAGTTACTGCGCAATTATACACCAAGCTTAAAGAGCAAAATAATACTTATGGTACAGCTTACGATAACTTCATAGAAGTTAGTAATCAGTATCCAGTTTTAAATGCCGCTTTTAAAAGACATGAAGTTCTTAAAATTTTATTGAATTTAGAAGCTCCGATGGTTAGCGAATCACTGACTAAACTTCTTAATAGTTTAACATCCTCTGAAAAAACAGCTTCTTTTTCTCGAGATGATTTAACTGAAATTCTTAAGACACACTTAAAAGATACGGTTCCTCCCAGCAGTATTCCCAGAAGAATAGAAAGTTTTTTAAGAGGAGCTCCAAATTCATTGAATAAAGTTCTGGGCGAAATGACTTTAAGCGAAGTTCAATTGCTTATGTATGGGAGTGATCCTTTAAATCCCAGCTCTGATAGTCTTCTTGGGCAGTACATTGCTCTCACGGGTGCTAAAACTGTAGTAAAAAGTTTTTCTCTTGGACCCGATAAGCCAGGACAATTTGGTGAGCCACGCTTAGTCGTTGCTGTGAGCGAAGCTTCTTTTCCGGAGTATATGAGACTTTTTTCGAACGCTCATTTTTTAGCGCACTATCATACTCCTAATCAAGGAACGCTTCATACAGTTCACAACGGACGTATGGGTTCATATGGTAATTTGAGCAATCAGCTAGCGCCTGGGATTGCAAATGGAACGATTTTACCTCAAATGCTTCTTTCAAGTTCTGAAGCCAACAGAGCAACAAATTTCTTTAAATTAGCATCTTTAGATGGAGCTGTCGCACAAGGACCTTGGCGTCTCCTAGATAAAGACAACGCTTCTTACTGTGCCAGAGGTGGTTACTCAAGTTGCACTCACTGGTTTGGAAATATTCCGATAGGCGACAAAAGAGTGGTTGGGTATAAGTTTCCGGGACGCGTAGATCAATACGCAGACAGAGACGTGCCAGAGGGAGTTCAATACAAAGAATTAACTCCTTATAGTTTAGAAGGTCGTTCACCTCAAAACGCCAAACTTATTGAGATTGTTTGGAAATCGCCTGGGCACGAACAACTGTCTTCTGTTTTGGGTTTAGAGAGCAACAATATCGCAGGAGAATTTGCAAGTCCGGGTTTTGTCGCAGTGTCGTTAACAGCAGCTGCTCCTGTGGGAAGAGTGCCTGTTGTGTTTTTGAAAACGCCAGATCATACGCAAGATATAGATCCAGATTTTAATCCACAAATAAACGCATTTTAGAGAGGAAAGAGGGGACAAGGGGGATGATTAAATTATTACTGATAATAGCAAGTGTATTTTCCGTAAATGCCGTTGAAGCACGAACTTGCGGATCGCTTTTTGAGCAAATAAATGTTTCTCAGCCTGTAACTGCAAGATTTGAGACTAGAAATTTTAAATTTGGATTTGAAAGTGAATTTGTACCCAAAGATTCCACTAAATTACTCGAAGTGTATTACCCTAAAAAATTATTAACAGAAGCTGAATGGAAAGAGCTCAGC
>JAZKEU010000002.1:28756-42841 GCA_040386775.1 Bdellovibrionota bacterium
TGAAAAACTTTCCATGATTAAGGGCTTATCAAATGATCCATTACTAAAAGACATTGGTTTGAGAAGAATCAGTGTAGTGCCGAAAGCACTTGAATTCCTACCGGAAATTTTAATTAGAGATGCGACGGGTAACTTTGAAATTATTCTGCCTCCTCTCGGTTCTTTCGGTGAATGGATGGCAAAAACAAACACTATTGCAGAATCGTTTGGAGTGGGCTCTATGCAAGGAACCATTGGGATGCCAAAAGCACAAGCGTTAAAGTTATTTTCAAAAGAAGAGCTTCTCGGATTACTCAACTTTATCCATATTTACGATTCCGTACAAAAATTAAAGAGTGGTTATGATAAATCTTTGTCAAATCCGACATTAGAATCTGCTAAAAGCTTTGTTCACCCATTTTTAAGTCCTATTAATAAAATTAAATTTGAAAAGATGAAATACTTCATAAATCAAATCTACAATAACAAAGTATTAAGCGAAGAAGCTTTGCACGAAATTGCTAAATCCGATGCTTCTTTTAAATATATAGGCAGTACGGCTTTCCGGCCTGATCTTTCTAAAGATCATTTTGTGTTTGAAGTTCGAGATGCGCACAAAGATACGGAGAAGTTGAATTTGACTCTGACAAGAATGCAAAGTCTCTTGGCCGTAAATTTGAATTTGTTTCATCGCGCAGCGAATTTGCCTGCTTTTGATTCAATGAATACTTACGATTTATTTCCGCCAAATATTAAAAGTATGCTCGAATCAACATTTCCTTCGAAGGCAGACCCAAGAGTTTCTTACACCAAAGAGGAATTGCAAGTTCTTGAGGTTTATAGGAATTTTGCGTGGCCATTGAGAGAGTGGAGTAGTGCTTTGGAGTTCATAGATGCAACGCGCTTAGCTGAAACTGTAAGTAAAGCTCAAAGAAATTATATTTTTAAATTGAATCAATGGTCTATGGTGTATGCGCAAAAAACTCCAAGCGAAAATTCTGTAGCATTGCAAAAAATTCTTGTGGACTTTATCCATGAGTCTAATTTATCAAAAGCTTTTGAAGAAAAAATGAAGTCTCTTTTAGAAGAGCTCACTACAACCCAAACCCAATCCAACGCCGCTTAGGAGGCAATTATGTTTTTATTATTATTTACTTTTTTATTGAATCTTCATGCGGAAGTTCAACCTATCAAGGAAGTATTTGAACCCAAAGGAAACTTTTCATCAGAGGAATATGTGAAGGTAGCCGTGGTGCAGACAAGCCCAGGTGTTTCACCAGTTCCTGCAACAAAAGCACAAGCTGAAAGAACAAAAGCTACAAATAGATCTCAACTTGAAGAATGGGTACGACAAGCTGTTAAAAATGGCGCAGAATACGTTGTTACTCCAGAGTTTGGGGTCATAGGTTATCCGGACATCCCAGAACTTTCTTCAGAAGATGATAACTACCGATCTCGTGAAGATGTTGAGCCTTACGTGGAAACAATTCCTGGGCCAACAACAAAGTATTTTGGTAAAATCGCAAAAGAATTAAATACATACATCCAATTCGGCTTGGCTGAAGTGGATAGCAAAACAAACAAATACTATAATGTTGCGGTAGTGGTTGCTCCTTCAGGAGAAGTTGTCGCAAAGCATAGAAAAATCAATTTGTTTGAAATCGAAAATAATTTTTTAAGCGCAGGAACTGATGGCGTAACTTTTGATTCTATAATTGGTAAAGTGGGTCTTATTATTTGTTCTGATGTTTATGATTCAGATGTTTTATCAGCATATAAAAGAAATGGCGTAGAAGTACTTGCACTTAGCACATCGTGGGCTCAATATAACACGGGTATGAATTATTTTAAAAGAGCAGCTCAAGTTGTTTCTGGATATTTACTAGCGGCAAATCAGACTTACTTCCCAGATTCTGGAGTTATTAAGCCTGATGGAACGACTCAGTCGCACATTCGCCAGACAGAAGGAATTGCTTACGGATATTTACCAAGAAAGAAATAAACGAAGTAGTAAGGGGGACTTATTCTTAATTTAATATTATTCACGTTGATAGGATTTGCTGAATCTCAACCACTGGCCTTAGTCTACAAGGGGCCAGGTTCTTGCGTTGAGATTCCTCAAAATATTGGTTGCTCAGAATCTGCAGCAGAGATGGCAAAACGCGCTGGCTTCAGAGTAGAATACGTTGGTCCGAAAGAGACTTCATTTGAAGTTTTTAAGGACGCAAAAGTATGGATTCAACCTGGAGGAAGGGCACGTCTACAGGTTTTGAATATGGCCCCAGAACTTAAGAAGAATATTGCTCAGTTTGTTTCCGAAGGTGGAGGCTACGTAGGCTTCTGTGCCGGAGCTTTTTTGGCAGCGGATCAGTTTGGGTGGGAAGACCCCGAGAAGCCAGAGAATAATTTTGAGTCTAAAGGCTTAGGAATTGTTCCTGGATATGGACACTACATTAACTTTTTCGGAAAAAAAGTGGCAGAGATCATTCCAGTAATTTGGGGTGATTCAAAGCGTGATGTCTACTGGGAAGAAGGTCCCTATTTCTTAGAGCAAAAAAATTATGCTCCAGGAACAGAGATTGTTGCTTACTATCCTTTTGAATTTAAAGAAACAAAAGCTAGACCGATTATGAGCCTCAACACTTCTTATAAAAAAGGAAGAGTAGCCATTACATCTGTTCACCCGGAAGCTCCTCAGGAATGGCGCGAATACTACAAAATCACTGATAACGACGGCCTAGATTACAATCTCGCAGTAGATATGATTAAGTGGTCGGCAGCAAAATAACTTTTAAGTTATTTGCTGCTTCTCTTTATGTTTGAAGTATCTACGGCTTGAAGAATAGCTTCTTCCATCATTTCCGTAGCTTTTTCTGCCAGAGCTTCTTCAAAAGCGTAAGCTTCTTCTCTATAAGAAGGTCTATCCTTGCCTGTCGTAACGGTGAATAAAATATCTCCGTCAGTTGGCGTATGAAACGGCGCAATGTTTCTCGCCATTGCAGTATGAACCATGATGGAGATTCTCTTCAATTGACTTCGATCCAGCGGGATATCTGTAACCACAAGGCTCAATGTCGTATTTTGTTTTGGCCCATGGGGTACAGAGGCGCCGACGTTTCTGTATTGACCGGTGATGCTTTTTCCTTCAGAAAAAATATCACCCGTTGGGTTGAGTACAACGGCAACCAGTAAATTGATTTTTTTTCCGTCAAATATAAATGATCTACTGATAATTCCTTGGCCACCCCACTTTGGGTCGCATGCTTTGCTACATGAAGTGGTAGTTCCTGCCCCTGCGCGACCGGCCATAAACTCAGAGCTGCTGAGCTGCTCATAAAGAGCTTCGCCCATTTCTCGATTAGGATATACTTCCTGGTTATTGTAGCGTTGAATTCTTCCGCCATAATCATAGACAACAGCGCCGGGTATTGAAGGAATAGCATCAAAAGCTGAGCTGTTTATACGTTCCTTGAAAATTTTTGAACGAACACCGTCGGCAGCTGCTAAGCCCATTGTTGAGCCACCTGCAAAGACAATCCCATCGATAAGATGACTGTAGCTTCCTTCGGTGAGAAGACTAGTTTCTACAGAAGCCACAGATCCTCCGCGAGAATCGAAGTTGGCATAAGCTCCTTTAGGGAAGAAAAAAAGCGTAGCTCCTGTAGAGAGTGTTGAGTCATTTAAACTTGCGACTTGCAAGCCGGGCATATGAAACGGCACGATTTTAGTTTCTGCATATGTTGGGTTGCCAAACAACAACGAACATTTAGCGCCACTAGCTTGAGATAGTGCGGGAAGAGTGCAACATAAAATTAATGCAGATATCTGAAAATATTTATTCATCTATAACCTCTATAGGTTCGATGCGAGAATTTTGGTCCCGTGCAGGGTGCGGTCCTCGCGTTAATCGGGTTTGTCTTAAATGTCCAATATCTAAATCAGTAGTCACAATTTCAAACTTATTTATTTTACCTTGGTTTTTTATGCCCGGATGTCCCGCTTCTGAAGGAGTCATTGTCGCGGCTTGACCGTACTGTAGGTAGCCCACGTTTCCTGTATGTACAACGTAAGCTCTGTGCTCGATGGCTCTGGCCTTCGCGGACCATCTCACTCTTCTAAAGCCATGGCGACTCTCTGTCATGGAAGGAATCAAGATCACTTCAGGTTTAGATCTTGCTAATAAATTAGAAATAATGGGAAATTCGCAGTCATAGCAAATAAGGATTGTCGTTTTACCCCAAGGAGCATTGAATACTTGAAGCCTAGTTCCAGAGGCCCAACCCCAATCGAGTTCATCAGGGGTCAAGAAAAGCTTATCCTGGAAAATTCTTTGACCATCTTGAAAGACGATCATGGCACGATTATAGATTCTATTGTTTTCCAAGATGGGAGTGCTACCTGCGAGAATGGCGATGGATTCTCTCTGTGCGAGATCAGCAATTCTCTCAAACAATATGGGAGTTACGGTTTCTGCAATCTCTCGAAGGCGAACTTCGATCTGTGGATCATTCTGATCTCTTAAAAGATCAAAAATAAACAGTTCCGGGAATACAACAAGCTCTGAGCCTTTTTCTTTGGCTTCCTGAACTAAGCGAGTGATTTTACTCATCATTGAGTCTAGAGAATGATTACCTTCAATGAGATATTGAACAGAACTCAGTCTGAGAGTATTTTCTTTTTTAAAGAGACTGACGCAAGAATTGGCTTGGAGATTTTCCGAAGCAAGACAAAAGCATAAAATAGATAATATAAATAAGTTCAAGAAATACCCCACAGATAAAGAAGGTATACGTATAAACTAAGTTCTTAATTTTAGATATGCAGTGGCTATGTAGGTGTAATAATTTTATTCCCAATTTTCAATATTACAGACCTACGAAGCTTAAAAGTCGTCTAAAGTCGTAATGTATAATTCCATAGTGGGAACTATATTTGTTTAAAGTCATTAACTAGAAATATCTCTTTCAATATTCTTGCGATCATAACTTGCCCTTGGTCTCGCGACACAAGGCTAGCTTGTTCACTGTTCATTGATCCAGCTGTGGCATTAATTATAAAATGAAAGTGAGTACCGCTCTATAGCTTATAGTAGAAAATAGAGCCGACTCTCTAGGGGATATTTATGAGCGGATGGATAGTTGTACAAATAATTTTAAATATTGGTTTTGTAGCGGCAGCATTGGTTTGTTGGGCACGTTTGAATCGTCCACAAAAAGATGATCCAAGATTGAGCCGTGGCCTGCAACTCCTGCAAAGTAAGATTGCAATACTAGAAGATCTTTCAGATAGAACAGACATGCAAGTAAAGCAACTGAGCACTCTTTTAGATCAAAAAGGCCGAGAAGTACAAGAGTACGTTGCCAATGCCCAAAACCAAATCCACAAGGTCGAAGATTCTATCCAAAAGAGCATGGATGTTTCTAAGATCTTCCAAGATAAAATTCCCCACAAAGAAATTATCGAAAGACAAAACACAATCAAGTATGTGCAAGCAGCGCGCTTAGCGAATCAAGGCATGAGTGTGGATGAAATTGCAGAGAAAGTTGATATTCCAAGAAGTGAATTAGAATTTATTGTGAAAGTTAACAAAAATAAATTGATGTTTTCTGAAGAGCATCTTCCAGAGTGGGTCCAAGAGCCTCAAGCGGAGGTACAGCCTTCAATTCGCCCAAGAGATTTCAGTAGCGTATTTGAATCTTCGGCGGTAAATGCAGCGGCACAAGAAGATGATAAGAAAATCCAAGAAGAATTTAAAAAAGCAATTGAAGAAGTAAAAGCAAAAGATCTGGCGCGCGAAAACTCTATGGCCAATGTTGTGGCTGGAAATGTTTCAGAGTCAGTGACAGAAGGACTGCAAACGGCAAAAAGTAAAATATCAGATTTTGCCGAAAGAATCCTTAATCCCTACTTCTTAGACAAATCCACAGACGGCGTGGTTCCCGCGGTGACAAATCAAATCTCTGAACAAATCACCGCTAAAAAAATCATTAAGAGTGAAGACGAGGATGCACGTGCCGTAAAATCTTTCGTATTTAAGAACTTAGATAAAGATCTATAGGTATTAAAATGAAAAAGATCATTCCACATTTAACAGTCGAGCAGAAAGTTTGGGCTCTCGTTGAAGAGGTCAATGGTTTGAATTTGATCGTGAGTTTCCAAGGAGATTTGATTCGCGTTGGAAATCAATCAGGCAGAAGATTCAGACCCGGCCAAAGAATTCAGTTGAAGGTTGTCACCGTGGAACCGTTATCATTTAAACTTTTAGAGTTACGCTCAGAACACCCAATCATTTCCAAATTAGATATCAGCATTTAAAATCATTATTCAAAATTAGTATTGAAAAAATAACGCAAACCTTTGGAAAAGGTGCGGCTCACCTTTAGGCTTCGAGGACGAAATCCCAGCGGATTTTTATGGTGCCATCGCTTTCGACAATTCCGGTTGGGGGATTTGGGAATGGAGCTGCGGCTTTGAAGGCTTCTATGGCAGCGTCATCAAGATCTACAATTCCAGATTCTCCCAGAACTTTCACGCCAACCAAGGTTCCTTTGTCGTTTAGGATGATCAAAAGTTTTGTAGTGCGATCTTCTGCCGAAGCGATTTTTCTTCCGCTAGACATGATCTTTTTCATTTTACCTTTAATTGAAGGTTCCCAGTACTGTTGGATTTGTCCTTTGATGCGTTTGAAGTACGAATAATAAACAAATTCTCTTGTTGAAAGAACTGTCTGCGGCCCTTTATCCACTTCTTTTAAATGATCACTACTGCGAGAAAGATCGCGTCCATCTCCACCCGCATTTTTGTTTGCAAGAGCGGTCCAATCCACTTTAGGTTTAAATTTATCAAGAACACTGCCAGCACCCTTTGTCTGAGGTTGCAGGTCCATAGTCTCTTTTACTTTTTTAGCGGCTTGGCCCTTTGTTAAACCTTTGCCGGCATTATTATTGTATTTTCCACTGTTGGCGGCTTTGGTTTCGTTAACCACTTTTTGATTGAACTGACTCAAATATTTAGCATTAGGATCTACTTCGTCGTTCACTGGCTTTTCGTCCTGCTCGACAATTTGCTTGGGAGCATTTTGTGAGAATTGTGCAGCATCAATGAAAATTACCTCAACCGTTGGATCTGTTTTTAGAGATAAATTGTTTCTCTCGAGGAGTTTCAGAGATAGAATAGTAGATATATGTAAAAACGCCGAGATGAGGATTGAAAGCGTAAGTAAGTTTTTTACCTTTAAAATTTTACCGGTGAAAAATTTCGGTTTCATAATGACTTATCGGCTTAAAATTTAGGATTTAAAATAAATTCGGAAAAGAAAAATTCGAATTAGTTTAGAAGGAAAAAGAAAATTGGTATCTGTAAAAGTCTGGTGTCAAACCGATGTGGGATTAAAAAGGGCAAACAATGAAGATTGTTTTCTTATGGATCCGGACTTAGGTCTCTACATTGTGGCCGATGGTATGGGTGGACATAGCGGTGGAGAAGTGGCTTCTCATATGGCAGTGAAAACCATTCGTGATGTGATTATAGATTCTTATGAAAAAGATGCTGGCATTAAACCGACGGATCTTTTAACTAGAGCTTACGCCGCTGCAGGCATCGCGATCTTCGAAAAAAGCTTATCTGATGGTGAATTGAAGGGAATGGGAACAACTCTTGTTGTGGCTCTTATCCGTGATCAAAAAATTTATGTCGCAAATGTAGGGGACTCTAGAGCCTATCTTTTGAATACTTCCGGCATGTGGCAGATGACAGAGGATCATTCTTTGGTGAATGAACAAATCAAAGCCGGCATGCTCAAAGACGAAAATAAAGCGAAGTTCTCCAAGAATATAATTACGCGAAGCGTTGGTTTTGAAAGAGCAACAAATTGTGACATCCTCGAGAGAAGCCTGAGCCCTGAAGACAGTTACGTCATTTGCAGTGATGGTCTCACGGGTATGGTTGGTGATAGAGAAATCTATGCAATTGCTCAAGAAACTGCGCCTGACAAAGTCGTTTCTGAGCTTATAAAAGAGGCCAAAAATAAGGGTGGTTTAGACAATGTAACGGTGATGTATATGACGGTTGCCAACGCTTAGAAAAACATGATTTAGTGAATGATAAGTTTAGAATTTGATAACAGATTATAGTGCTTCCCATAGGAAGCAGTGAGACAGGATGAGTTCTAAGAAGATAACATTTCTAGTGATGACAGATCGCCAAGGTGTAGTGAAAAGGTTCATCCTTTCGCAATCTTGGATGAAGACCATAGTAACTTGTGGTGTGATCGGTTTCATCATCTTGACCTCAATCCTCGTGGACTATGTGGGTCTTCTCCTTCAAGAAATCGAATCTAAAAAATTAAAAGTAGAAAACAGACAACTCAAGGCCCAATTCCAAGTAGTGGAGAGTAAGTTAGAAGCCTTGGATTCAAGTTTAGAGCGCGTACAAAGCTTCATGACAAAGTTAAGACTCATTACGGACACAAACGACGATCAAAGAGCTTTGAAGCTCACCGTGGGCAACACCAATAGCCAAAGCCAAATTGCAGAGATGAACGAAGCAAACAATTCAGGAGATGGTCGTGATCCTGCGGCGATTAGAAAAGACGAAGACACTCTTACGATCCTTAAAAAACCAATCCTAGATTCCGCAAAGGGTGAGCTCGCTAGATCTGAAGAAAGTAAATTCACCTCGCTTTCAATCCGTATCGATCGCGCAATCAAAAAATCAGAACTCAAAGAACAAGGCGTATTGGACCTTTGGGAAATGCTTTCGATGCAACAGAGCTTAATGCGAGCAACTCCATCAATCAGGCCGTCGCGTGGTTACATCACATCAGAGTTCGGTTACCGACCGTCTCCTGTTACGGGCCAATTGAAACTTCACCAGGGTTTGGATTTTGGTGCGCCTCCGGGAGCTCCTGTTTATGCAACAGCGGACGGTGTGGTGTCTTTCTCTGGATTTGATTCTGAATACGGAAAATTAGTTTCTATCGATCACGGTTACGGTGTGGTAACCAGATACGCACACAATTCGGAGCTCTTCACTGTTGTAGGACAAAAAATTAAGCGCGGTGATGTGATCTCGGCAGTGGGTAACACTGGCAGATCGACAGGTCCTCACTGCCATTACGAAGTTCGCGTGAATGGCGTTCCTGTAGACCCAACCAATTACATTTTAGAATAATTTAAAAGGAATATTTTTAATATTCTTTCTCGCTTTGGCAGATCATGTTCGTTAGCGATATCAAAAGCATTTTTATCGCCGATCATGCTTCTTGCTCCCCATGATACTTCTTCTACGCCCCTGCGGAAAGGATCTGCGCCAGCATCCACTAACATTTGGATAATCTCTTCATTACCTTTTCTAACAGCGGTGTTGAGCGGAGGGTAAGAGCGTCGGGATTTCTCTCCATTGACGTTGGCGCCATTTTTAATAAGTATTCTGATGGATTTTAAACTCTCTAATTCAATAGCGTAATTGAGAGCTGTATAATCTGGGGAAAAGTGTCGACGATGTTCTTGCGTATCCATTAGCTCTGATATCACAGATCCTGTTCTTAGAAGAGGTTCAATTAAGTCTGGTCGATCTTCTCTCACGGCCCAGTGTAATAAATTTTCTTGCCTTCCTTTTAATCTTTGCTCTCTCATAAAAACAAAAACCTTTATGTACCCGTTTATATATTCGTCGCCATTCAATGTGGGTATCTGGTTGTCAAATAATCCTGAGCAAGTATTGCGTGCCTGTAACGTTAAGGAATTTAAAATTAATATTATGCCGATAATGAGCGGATACATTTTCATATAGTTTTCTTTTATTAGATGGGGGAGCTGCTTTGAGCAGTTTTATGCCAATATACTTTGTATGTAGGTTATAAAATAGATGTTAAGATATTTGACAGGTAGGAATTACAAATCGCTATAACTTAAGATAACTTGGTCTAATCTATCATTTAAAAGTAAAACTTCTTTTCTAGAAGTTTTTGTATCGTAAATGCGGATGGCGATTCTTTTAAAGTCAGCCGCAAATTCAGATGTCATATCGTTAGGATCCATAATCGATAGAACTCTAATCTCTTTGCTGATCACAACTTCTTTAAGTGCACGAGCTTCATCGATAGAGTTGAATCCCAGAGATTTGTAATCCGCATCGTTTTTACTCTCCAGAGCTTCAACAAAGCGAGTTTCGTAGAGTTGATCAATCAGTAACGAAAATTCCACAACGAACTCTCGAATAGATTGGCTACGAATTGTTTGCAGCAAAAGTCTTTTCTTAACATCAAAAGACGCTTTCATGTTGTTGATGTGCATGGATGCATTTCCCTTGGAAAAAAGACTCATACATCTAACAGTTCTATCCGCAGCGTGAGCATCGTAACTGGCGATCACAATAAATAATAAAATTAAAAATAGTTTCTTCATAGATCAGGCTCCTAGAGCAAAAAAAAAGGGATGCATAATGCATCCCCTCTTTCGTAATACCAGAATAAATTCTGGATATTATCTCTCCGGTATTATCTCTTACTGTATTGGTATCTCTTACGAGCACCTGATTGACCGTATTTCTTACGTTCAACCATTCTAGGGTCACGAGTAAGGAAGCCCGCTTTTTTAAGCACGCCTCTCAACTCAGGATTAAATCCAACAAGAGCTCTTGCGATACCGTGTCTGATAGCTCCAGCTTGGCCAGAGATACCACCACCGACAACTTTCACTCTCAAATCTACTTTTCCGAGATTATTTGTCTCAGTTAAAGGTTGTTGAACGATCAATCTGTGTGTTCCTGTTACTAAATATTTCTCGAATTCTTGATCATTGATAGTGATTTTACCGCTACCGGCTTTTAAGTAAACTCTAGCTGCGCTAGTTTTTCTTCTTCCAGTTGCATAGATGAATTTTGTTGCTGCTGCAGCCATGGTTAGTTCCCCTTCACTTTCTTAGTCAATAATTGGTAAGCTTCAGGCTTTTGAGCTGCGTGATCGTGCTCAGGTCCTTCAAAGATTTTAAGTTTAGTTAAAAGTTGTCGAGAAAGTTTGTTCGTTGGAAGCATGCCTTTTACAGCCAAAGTTAACATTTTTTCTGGTTTCTCTCTCAACATGTCTTTTGCAAGAGTTGATTTCAAGCTACCAAAATATCCAGAGTGTCTGAAATATTGCTTTGTTTCCATTTTTGTTCCGCTCATAGTTAATTTATCAGCGTTAACAACAACTACGAAATCACCCGTATCAATATGCGGAGTAAATTGTGGTTTGTGTTTTCCTCTTAAAAGAGTAGCGATCTGAGTAGATAGACGACCAAGCGTTTGTCCGCTAGCATCTACAACCCACCATTTTCTTTCAACTTCATCAGTTTTTGCCTGCCAAGTTCTCATTATCTGTAATCTCCAAAAATTTTTGCGTCGGCTTTACCAGAGCTTTCAGCGGTTCATACTCACTTACAGAATCATAAACAACGGGTGTGCTTAGAACTTTGCAGAAGTATTAAAGAGTAATCTTTTAGAATTTCAGGCACTTATTGTCAAGCGTTTGGGGGTACTTTACTGCAACTAAATAGAGACCTTCGGGGTCCGCCGTTTTGAGGGCGACCTTGCGATTTTTAGCTTCTAGAATTTCCTTCATCTTTTCAATAGGTTGGCCGTGTTTTTCCAATGCTAGGGCCGTGCCCACAATATTTCGAACCATTTGCTTTAAAAACCCATTTCCACGGATATAAAATTCAACCCAGCCCGGCTTACGCAAAACCCACTTTGCTTCATAGATTTCGCGGGTCGTAGTCTTGAGCTCGGTCCCGGCATTTTGGAAGCTCTTAAAGTCATGGGTTCCGATCAAACATTTTGTGACTTCGTTCAGATAATCGAGATCCAAAGGTTTTCTGATCCAAACGGATTTATTCCAAAGTTGGCTCGATGGAGTCTTCGCATTTCTAATCAAATATTTATAAGTTTTCTCGAGAGCATCACGTCGTGCATGAAACTCTTTTGGAGCGGTGTAGGTTTCCTTGATCACCAAGAATCTTGGGCAAGAGGCTTGTAGAGCGGTTCTTAAATTGATTCTTGTGGGATCTGTAGAGCAATCAAAATGTGCGACCTGATGGAGAGCGTGAACTCCACGGTCGGTTCTTCCGGAAGCTTGCACGGCAATAGTTTCTTTAAAAATCTTCGAGAGCTTTTCCTCGAGTACGCCTTGTACCGTATATGCGCCCTCAGATTGCTTTTGCCATCCCATAAAGAGCGACCCGTCAAAGGACAAGTCTAGTCTTACTCTATAAGGTTTAGTTTTTTTTGGGGGATCAAGTTCCATTGAGCTAACATATCCTAATACAGTGCTCGCTATGGCAAGTACTAAATAGAAGTTTTGTAATTTAAGGGTAAACATTTTTTCACGGGTGGGGATAACATGAAATTAATTTTTGCTAAGTCCGTTTTGTTCAGTCTGATTTTATTGGTGGGATCTTCTTCATTTGCTAATTTTACCGGAGTTTGGGTGGGTGAAGGAACGGTAACAACTAGAGATGGTCGTGAGATCTCTTGCAATCAATTTGTTTTGAATGTCACTCACGGTGCAGACAAAATGGAGTTTGGACGCTTTAGTTATGGTTGTGATGAATTTGCTTTCAACTTCACGCCGCCAGTGTTGACCTTAGGAGAAAAGAAAATTGTCTCTCAAGACACTTTCTGGAAAGAGGAAAAGGTTGGGAAAATTTCTTCCACTAGAGCAGATTTACTTTTTCCCTTAGCCAACAACGGTAAGGCTCGTTACACAGTCAGAAAAACTTCAGACAACGAAATGAATTATTTAGACGAACAAATTGGCATCAATGCGGAAACGGGAAAAGAAGAAATCACCGCCATCAGAGCAAAACTGAAAAGAGTTGAATAAGCTTCTGAATTCCAGCATAAGTTCATCATGTGGAATCCAAGAGAGTTTTTCAAAAATATATTTAAAAAACCTAAAGAAAAAATTCCATCAGACAATCTGACGGAGTCGAATGAATATTCTTATATTAATGAAAAAGGTTTAACGGTTTTTACGGAGAAGTATCTTTTGGAAAGAGGATATTGTTGTGAGAACGGATGTAAACATTGTCCCTATGGCTACCGAAAGCCGCCAATAAATAAGAGCTAAATCCGGATCCTTGAGTTGTTTCAATGTGGGATCTTGTTGGGGCGCTTAGAATTCTACCATGATTCCGCCGTTGATGATGTCATCGGAGAAATCAAAATCAGAACCCATGGATTCTAATCTGCGATATTCTGCAGTTAACCACAGATGGTTTACGCCGTATTGCCTGTCAATTTCGGCCATCATGTCTCTTCCCAATGTATCGAGTAAGAATGATCCGCCTAAGGCAAAGTGAAAGTGAGGGGCTCCGCCGAATTTGAAATCTGCGCCATCATCTCTGGCTTCGATGAAAGTGACGTAATCAATTCCAACTTCACCGTAAGGAACGATCCACTGTCTATTGAAAATATCTAGGCGATAAACTGCGGCGATGGAATTGGGAAACATATAGAAATTGTATTTTTCCATGGCATCGGTTGTTGGAATTCCGGTGCTCGGTGGTGTAAAGGGTTGAGTGAATTGTCCTTTTCCACTTGCGAGCATAAGGCCTGAGCCCACTTTAAGTCCCAATTTTCCGAAAGATTGGAAGAACTGCCATTCATAATCAATAAGTAATACGGGTTTCTTATCGTCACCATAAATCTGCTCAAAAGAAACAGTTGAAGCTGGATTTGTCAGATTCGGAAACGAAGCCATACCGAATTTAAATGAGGAAGCGCTTTTTTGTGGGCTGGCATCTACGTTGTAAAGGTATTCGCCTTTTTTGGTGATCTTGAATAATCCTTTTTCTGAGAGTTCATCCAATCTTTTTTCTTCTGGAACTCTTTGATAGGGTTTCCATTTTTCGGGGCTTTCCTTAACACCGCTGAAATTTTTCTTTGGAGTGGGTGCGGCGATTTCTGGGGCGTAATCTTCTTCGGCTTGGATGGATTCTTGCGAGCTTTTTTCTAATTCAGAAAATTCATCATTTTCTGTTCCGTTGTAAGGCGGCTCGTTAGGAGCAGATTCTTTTGTGGTGGTGGTTGATCCATCGGTGGAGAAGAAATTTTCTTGCGCTAAAG
>JAZKEU010000003.1:0-25783 GCA_040386775.1 Bdellovibrionota bacterium
TGACCCGGAAAGGGAACCCGGTACCTATCAGTATTAACTGCTCCAAAGACTATGGCAAGTCCTAGCTTTCTATGCTAATTTTTTAAGAATGAAATTTGTGTTGTGGGTTTCTTTTATAACGATCGTTATGCTGACACTAAGCCAAACCGGCTGTCAGTGGGAGAGTAAAAGACCTTCGTTTTTAATCATTACAATCGACTCCCTTCCTTTTGATGCAATTCATTGCAATGAGACAGAAAAGTACAAAGGCTTTAAGGCTGTATGTGAAGAAATGGTGCGATTTACTCATGCCTATACGCCATCGATTATGTCACAGGCAGCCATTGCTTCATTTTTAACAGGCAAATATCCATTTGAACACGGAGTTTGGAACAACGGATCTTCTTTTTTAAGTGCCAAATTTAAAACTTCTTCGGAGATAGCTTTTGAAAAAGGATACAAAACTTCATTTGTCTCCGGCGGTCCTCCGATATGGAGAAAATCAGGATTAGAACAAGGGTTTGAAACTTTTGATGACCATATTTTTGTAGATTACGGAAAATACTATCGCCCAGCCTTTGAAAATATGCGAGTGATGCAGGATTGGTTAGGGAATCTTTCCGGCGGAGATAATTTTTTTAGTTTTATATATCTTCCAGATCTTCAGTTTCCAGAAGTTCCCACGGTAGATAACGATGGTTTTGCGAGAGAAGCCACTTATGAAGGGCAGTTCAATGAGATTGATGAATCTTTGGAGAGCTTCTTCGGTTATCTGAAGAAAGAAGAAAAATGGAAGAACACCTGGATCATTGTTGCTGGATTGAATGGTATTTCAAGAGAAGTTCGCTCTAAAGATTTTCAAGGCACAAATTTATATCATGAAAACACCAACGTTGCGCTATTTGTAAAGCCACCACAAAAGAAAGAACATCAGAATTTTTCTTGGACCGTGGATTTTAATACGAGCTTAGTGGATGTGGGCCGTACTTTGTTTGATTTATTAGATAGTGAATTTTACGATACAACTACCACGCTATTTCAAACCATTAGCTTAAAAACAGCGTTACTAGCCTCAGCCGATGCAGTACCTCAAGACCGAGTGTTACTATTTGAGAGCGGATGGCCGCAGTGGAGAAAGCTGGGAAGAACTCTTTTTGCTCTTCAAAAAGACAACTACTTTATGCTTTATGAAAATCCTCCGAAACTTTTCAATACACTTATTGATAGAAATCAAGTCTATCCCATTGATATTCAACAAGCTTCAATGCAAGTTCTCACGCAGACGGCAAATCAGCTGATCAGTCTTTTGAATTTTGAGGACAGTCAGAAATTAGATCAAAATATAATTAAAAAATATTTGCTCGCTCGTCTATTTTTTAAAATGGATAAATTGAATGCAGATGCGCTTCGTGATCTGCAAACTCTTTTCACCAGCACAAAAGATGAAGAGGTGGCTGGATGGCTTGCTAGATTTTATGTTGAGAACTCAAGATGGAAAGATCTCTTAATCTTGGGCTCAGAAGCCCAGCAGATGGATTGGGTTTGGTTGGCTTCAAAAAATTTAAATCTTCCATCTCCACAGCCATCGAATTGTTTAAAGTTACTTGATGCGGGTTCGATGGAAGTTTCGACTTATTATAATGTATGTAATGATGCGATACTGATTCAATTCTTAGGATGGGTTAAAAATAAAAATAAACCTGAGGCCCTGATGTACAGAGATAATTTCTACAAGCTCTACCGCACATTCAAAACAGACTTAGATATCCAAAAACTCAATACGCAAAATGGATTTGTCTGGGATACTTCAAAGGACAAGATTACTCGACCACAAAATATAGAGTTGATTTTAGCTTTAGATAATATGAGTCGGTTCAAACAACTTATAGACAAAAAATTCTAATTCACTCATACTTATTCTATGAAAAATACACTGTTTGCACTTCTATTCGTTTTAATAGTTGGGTCTATTCAAGCGGCTCCACCAGAGAATGCTTTGCCTCAGAGAAAACAGGGATTTGCAGGATTTGAAAAAGGGCAATCTGCTGTATCTTTTTTTGCAGGACAACCTACTTTTTTCCGGTATGATAAATTCATCAATTGGAAAAGAGCTTGGAATATCGATGCAGGCTATCACTTTGATAAATATCCATACTTTGCCGCAAACTATGCAGTTTATTTTTATAACATCAGAGACCGCTTAAAAGAACATCAAGATTTCTTTAACTCACTTCTTTTCTACGCCGGTCCGGGAGTATTTTTTGGTCCAGATTTTGGAGAAGAAAAATCCTCTGAAAAAGTGAAAATTGGTTTAAGAATTTACGGGGGTACAGAATATATCTTTAAAAACTCACCGTGGTCCCTAAAAGCTGAAATTGGTCCTTCGTTTTTTATCGAAGGTGATGACGATTTTATTGGTTTTCAAGGTATGTTGGGAGTCACTTACTATATTGGCGGAATCAAAACGAGAAAGTTAAAATCTAGAATCACCAACGTCAAAGACAATACGGAAATGAAAGTTCAGCCCACTTCATCAGATGACGAAGCTACAGATGATGAATTTAAACAGTTTGATTAGAATTCCATAACCCCAAGCCAGAACGGCTGGCTATCATCTTTTGCCAATTTTTTTACATAATTATCAAAATTTCTTTGGCCTTTTGGAAGCGTAAAGAAATCTTCTGGTATCCAAGACTTACTCATGAGAATGAGTTGATCACCTTTTTGATATTTGAAATTATGCACTTGGAAATCCACTTGTGCATTCACACCTAAAAGCTTGTCTGGGAGGGCAGGAAGTAATTTCTTATTGCTCAGGTTTAGCGAATGATCCAAATCCATAAATAAAGGAAGAATATTTTTATCATTTTTACTTAAAAGAACGTGAGGATGTCCCACGGTGGCAAAGTAGAATTGATTATTCTTGGCCACACCCACTAATATTTCAAAACCCGAAGTGTATTCATTTTTATTTTTAGACTTATAAATACTCTCATTGGCTAACAATAAAGCGGTACGAATAGAATTTGCTGCCTTGTCGTAGTTTTGTAAGGATTGAAAAGGTGAGGTGAGTTCGTGATCTAGCTTCGAAGATGAAATATAGTCTTCGATTTTTTGAATCAAATCATTTTTGGGTGTATCTTGTCCCCAAGGAGTGGCTATCACCAAGAGGCCTTCATCGGAATTCCAATGAATGTATGGACGAGGGCGATAACTGCTGTCTTCAACAAACGATCTTTCTAAAAACTTCATATGCCGTACTTCTTTAACTTGATGCCAGATTTCTTAAAATATTCACCATGTGGAACATCAATATTCCTGATCTTCTTCCATTTTTCTTTGGCAGAATCAATATTTCCCAAATTCTCTTCAAGTACGCTATCGCCATAAAGGTTTTTAACTAGACCTTGGAGTTCTTTAGAGTAAGTAGAATATCTATCTTTGACATCACCATCCTGAGGATTTAAGCGAAGCGCTTGCTCTAATTTTGCAATCGCCTCTTTGTAATCTTTTTTATTATAAGAAGACTCTGCCTGTGCTTTTAACTTGGTCACATCGCTAGCAATTTTTTGCTGGAGGTTGCGCACTTCAGTTTTTGATTTTTCTTCGAGCCTTTCTGGATCGGGGAGGGCTGAGGCAATATGTCTTGAGTAGGCCGTTAAAGCATCTAGAGTTTTACCTCGCTTTTTTAAAATCTCAGCCTGATTGAACAATCTCTTTCTTTGCGCCACTTGACCTTGATAGTAAGCGCGTTGTTCTTGGATTTGGTCTTTTCTCATGTCTTCTTGGCTTGCGATCTCTAGGAGTTGAGCAGCTTTTGCATTTTCAGGATCCAGCTCTAAAGCAGGTGATAAACAATCTTGTAATTTATCCGTGTTGCGATGACCGCTGTAACTGATACCACATTGCTCGACGATTCCTTCGATCTTAGTCACAAGCTTTTGCTGCTCTTGTTCGCTTCTCTCAATATCTTTTTGTTCCATAAGCGTATCGATAGCATTTTTAGAATACTGGGCAATTTCTTTTGAATCTTTATATTCAGGAATAAGAGTATGAATCTTTTCTACTTCTGTTAGAGCCAATTCATATTTACCTTGAGTATAAAGAGTTTTTGCTAGGTTGTAGCTTTTTTCTACGAGATCTTTTTGTTCGGGAGAGAGAGAATCGATTTGCTTCACTAGAGGAGTCTCATTGCCCTGAGACGAAAGCTCCTTATTCTGAGGAGTTTCTTCGCTAGATATTATAAACATCAATAATAAAAGAACTGCTGTCCCCCCAATCATCATGTATTTCTTTTTGTTCTGCTCGAACTTAGAAACTTTGATGACCTTTCTTGAGGGTTTCGAATCTATTTCATCTGCATAATCCATAGACTGAATGTTATCGTAGCTCACTTCCATTGGAAGATTCGTTAATTTTTCCGCAAAGAGTGGATCTCTAATTTCAAATATAAATAGAAATTTACCAACTTGAATTTGATCACCAGACTTTAGCGGTGTGGCTTGAGCAGGCGGGATTTTCTTGTAGTTTAAAAGAGTTCCATTAGAACTATTTTTATCCAATATAAAGAATTGTTTTTGTTTATGGAAAATCTCGCAATGTTCACGGCTAGCTTTTGGATCATCGATTGTTATATCGCAACCTTCGTCACGACCCATGATCCAATAATCGCCCTCAAGTCTCATGGTTTGAGTGGATCCATCTTCTTTTCTCAAAAGAATATATGGAACCCCGATGCTCCATTCTTGCGAAGTCATTTGTGGAACAAAGGTTTTATCGTCTTGACTGAGATCGTTGGTTTTGTCATCGAGGTGTACGATATCTTCTCTATAAGGAGTTTTGTCATCCGCTATAGCAATGGCTGATTTTGTTTGAGAAATTGTTCCATCCACAAAATGGAATTCATAAGAAAATGTACTGAATTTATCATCGTTTTTTAGATGGAAATAATCTGACTCTCTGTGGTTGATGGCAAGCTGTGAGTACTTAGAAATACTTTGTACGGTCCATTTTCCTTGAGCATAGAATATTTTAAAATGTTGTCTTGAAAATACAACGTCGTCGAGCAAGATATCGCACTCTGGAGAACGGCCAGCCACGTAATCCTTGGCCTGGTTCAATTCCAGTGTCATAAGCTCTTTCTGATTTTTATAAATCATCAGCTTAGCCATTAAAACGACTCCCTTAACAACAACACACATTCATTATGCTTCTCTAAAGCCTCTTGGTAAATCTTATTGTCTTTGTCATTCAAAAGGACCATCACATTCTTGTATGATGCTTTCGCATGTTGGTATTTATTCTGATCCATAAAGCGCGATCCTTCTTGCATCAAGAATTGCACTTGTTCATCCAGTTTCAATTGAGCAAGTCTTAAATATCTTCTTGCTGTGGGATGCTCAGGATAAATCGCCAAGGTTGCGCTGAATGCGGAAACGGCACTCTTATACAATCCTTCTCGATAATCTCTGAGCCCCTTGGTATAAGAAGCTTGAGCATCGAGATATTGTCTAGAGGCCTTACCACTGGTCAGTTGATCTTTCATAAGGACTTCTTGTCTCTTTTTTGAAAGCTCAATCTCTTCATCTATGTTAGGAACCTTGTCTAAGATTTTCTTGGGCTCGTTGGACGAAAATAAAAATAATCCTATTATAACTACAACTCCTAAAATCGCATAAAATCTAATTTTTTTAGGATCAACACCTTTAGCTTTAGAACCTTGCTGTACCCCGTAATTAGGCGCTTTTGCTGTAGGCACTCGACTTTGATTTACAATTTTTTTAAATAAAAAAGTTGTAGATCCAATAATAATTTTTGAGCCGTTAGATAAAAATGCGCGGCTTCCTTTTTGTCCATCCACGGTAACACCCGTTGAAGAGCCTCTATCCTCAATCAGTACCGCATCGTGAGTGATTTTCAATATAGCATGCTCACGACTGCAGCGCGGGTCGTGGAGAACAACATCATTTGTATCTCCTCTTCCTATTTTAATTTCACCAGCTACAAGTTGAAATTGTGCACCCTTATCTGGGCCTTCCAGAATTTCCAAGAGGTACTTATCAACTGAGGCTAGAGGAACTGCGCCGCTCACCTAAAATCCTCCGCTATCGTTCACTTGAAACGAGATAAAGAAGTAACTGATTCCATGATCTGCTTGAATCGGTTGAAGTACAATTTTTGCACTCTTGCCATTGAATTCAAGTTGACCTGTTATAACGTTAAATCCATTCGCTTCTGATTGTTCTATTAAATCTTTTAAATTCAAAATTAAAGCTTGGTCACTGAGAGCTGCATAGTTCTGACCTTGAACTTGCGCAAGTCTTAGTCCTACGAGTTCTTCGAAAGCCAAGTTCATTGAAATCACCGAAAATGATTTATCAATTGCAAGCGCCGCCGCCGGATAATTTTCTACTAATTGTCCTGCTTCCATCGTTCTATCTGATGCTACGGATTGATTTGGAGTTGCTTGAGCCGCTCTTCCCAAAGCCGTATTCACATTGGAAACTAAATCTTGCAGAGGAGGGAATAGATATGCAGTCTTTGTATTTGTTTGGCCGTCCTTTAAACCTTGGTCAATTTGTTTATTGATTTCAGTCAATGGATGTTCAATCAATTTATAAACAAAGAAAAATAAGATCATACCAATCAACATTGCGATAGCCAGCACTTGAATGAATAATCCTACGGTTCTTCCTGTATCTACGGCAAGGCTACCCATATCATAGAGAATGATCGCATGAGCTGAAACTCTGAATGATCCCGTCTCTGAGTCAAAGACTTTGATAGGAACTGCCGCCCCCACCGTACTGTCGTTGATTTGTATCACTTGCTGCTGATCTTGTCTTCTAGCTTTGTGTACAAAATCTTCATTCGGTCTTTGGCCAATCCTTCTTGCGGGAGCAATCACTGTTCCGTCTGCACTTGAAATGATGTAGGCTGAATTTACGCCTTCTTCTCTCTCTATAGATGTAGCGTTGAAAGAAGATTCTAGACCTTCCTTATAGGCCACTTGATATCTATCTGCCAAATTTTTAGCTAAAGACAAGGCTCTTCTTTGGCTTTCTTGCTGGATTCCGCTTTTAGTTAATTCCACCATTGGAATCACAGAGAACGAAGTCACAAGTAAAATAAATGCGAGCACAAATGATCCTAACACCCATTTGAATTCCATCACTTCGGCTAATCTGTAAACTCCTGGTAATAAAACAGTATCAATATAATTCTTGGCTACCGTGATAAGAGTGGGTTTTGTTTCGTGGACCTGATTCTGCTCAAAGTTTGCCTGAGGTTGTGGTTGTCCGTGGGGAGCACTTTGCGGAAAATTGTTGAAGGCAGGATCAAATTGTTGAGCCGCGCCTGCGTCTTGATATCCTCCGCTACCTTGGTGGAAGTGTGTAGGAGCAGAAACTGCCTTGGTTATTTTTGGTTCAAAACCAATGATGGTATCAAAGAGTGTAACTTTATCGGATTGTCTTAATTTTTGCTTATGTACTTTGATTCCATTAACAAAAGTTCCGTTGGTAGAATTCAAATCTCTAATGAAAACGCCATTTTCATTTACAGTAATGACGGCATGCTCTTTAGATAAGCCTGGTGTGTTGATACAGATATTGCAATTCGGAGCTCGTCCCACGAGGTTTTCCCCATTTCGCAATTCGAATTTTTCTCCGGCCTTCGGGCCTTTTAAAATTCTAATTATCCACATGCAATTGATCCCCAACCTGAATTTTATTTTCTTTTAAAAAACCATTTTTCAATTCAATCACCGAACGTGCACCAAAGATGGGCCAAATAATTTTATTCGGAGCAATCGCTTCGATGCATTTTTTCACTTTAAAATTCTTATCTACAAAAATCACATCAATTGGAAAACTCATAAAGAAGGTATGTATTGAATTGCATCTGTTAATCCAAAGTCCATAGTTGTTTTCCATAGATTCTTTTCCAATCAATCCTTTAATTCTTGAAAGCTCACTTGCAATTTCTAAATTTGCCACAAGCAATTTATTTTGCGTTTGGTTTATTAATTTGGCCATCATGAGCCACCTTGCCCTAAGAACTGGATGATCACAGGACCAAACACCATGATGAACACTGCTGGTAAAATAAATAACATCAGTGGAATCAAAATTGTTTGCGAAGCTTTCGCTCCTTCTTTCTCTGCTCTGGTGAATCTTTCAAGTCTCATTTGTATAGATTGTTGTTTTAAGACGGTACCGATACTTGCGCCGGTGCTGTCAGCATCGATCAACACAGTCACAAAGCTTGTCACTTCAGAGATATCTAGACGTTCCGCCATTTTCTTTAATGACTCTGCTCTAGTTGAACCCAACTTTAAATCTCTCAAGACTTGTCCAAGCTCATCAGCAAGAACGCTGTTCTCTGCTTTTTCTACTACTCGCTGAATGGACCCAATAAAATCCAATCCTGCTTCTGTTGATAAAGCCATAAGGTCAATGAAGAAGGGAAGATCAACGATTACAGATTGATAACGTTTTTTTCTTTCCGTACTGGCATGCATGTGCGGAAAATATGCGCCAAATAATCCAAAGCAAATCAAGAATACGGGTGAGTAGCCCAACTCCATGGTGAAGTTCAAAAATACAAGCATTACTGGAAACAAAAGGCCCCAGAGAATTTGTAAGCCAATAAATTCATCAACGTTAATTTCACGTTGAAGGCCTGCAGTTCCGATTTTTTCTTGCACGCGCTTTCTATAGCCAGGATTTTTAATCTTTGCGGCAAGACCCAAGCAGAACTTGTGGACAAGTGGGCGAGATAATTCTATGAACTTAGAACGAGATTTTGCAGGTTCATCATCTGAAGCCCACAATAAAGATTGTGCATCGTTGTTAGAAGATAATAACATGGATGAGAACAGATAAACTGCAACTCCAACCATGAATAATCCTGCAATCAAAAGTAGTTCGGTCATATGAGCACAAACTCCCAAAAAAATATTCAAGCCAATTTAAAACGTACACTGGTTTTGGCTTCCCAATCTCCACGAAGAAAAGAACTTCTTGGAAAAACCGGAATTGCTTTCAAAACCTTCTCAGTACAAGTATCGGAATTCCTGAATGAAAACCTAAACTTAGATGATGCAATAATGGCAATTGCTAGACAAAAGGCTGAAGCCGTCATTGAACCTGTTAAGTCTATGAATTTACCTGATATTTTAATCCTCTCGAGTGACACCCTAGTTGTTTTAAAGGGGGAAGTCCTTGGAAAACCCATAGACGAAGGTCAAGCTTTTGACTTTTTAAGACGTTTGTCTGGGCAAACCCACGAGGTCAAAACGTCGGTTTGCTTCCACGATACGGTCACGAACCAGACAATTTCTGAGATTGAGAGTGCCTTCGTAACCTTCAAAAATTTAAGTGATGAGCAGATTTGGGCTTATATCAAAACGGGTGACCCGATGGACAAGGCCGGCGCTTATGGAATTCAAAATACCGCCAAAGAATTCATTGTGAAATTGGATGGTGAGCTTGATACAGTCATGGGACTTCCAGTAAAAAGAGTTTTGAGAATTATCAAAGACAACCAATGGACATTTAGCTGATGAAACAAAAACGAGAAGAAATTTTAAAAAGAATTCAGTCGGCATGCACGAACTGTGGTCGAAATGTGAATGAAATTCAACTTCTTGCAGTTTCAAAAAAACAGACTGTAGAAAAGATTGTTCAGATGTTTGAACTGGGGCAAAAAGCTTTTGCTGAGAACTACGTGCAAGAATTTTTGCAGAAAAAAGAAGAAATAAATAAAAATATTGAATGGCACATGATCGGACCACTTCAGTCTAATAAAGTTTCTAAAATCGTAGGCGAAGTGGAATTGATTCATTCGGTGGATGATGTGAAACTTGCAAAAATCATCTCTGAAAAAGCCAAAGAAAAAGGCATCACCCAAAAAATACTTCTTCAGATCAACGCTTCGGGCGAAAAGTCCAAAAGCGGAGTTTTTTTAAAAGACAGCGAAAAATTTATTGAAGAAGTATTAAAAATTTCTTCTATCAAGGTCTTGGGTTTGATGACGATGCCTCCTTTTACGGATAGTGCTGAGGACTCTCGCGAACATTTTAAAAAAATAAGAAAAATCAGAGATGATTTTAAAGAATCTGGGCTGATTGAGCTTTCTATGGGTACGACGCAAGATTTTGAGGTGGCAATTGAAGAGGGAGCCACTATAATCAGAGTCGGTGAAGCTTTATTTGGCGCTAGAGATGGATCTAAAGTAGATTGATTTAAAGTAGATTGATCTAAAACAATAGGAGTACAACGTGTCAGTACTATTGAAGCAAAAAAAAGTTGGTTTTATTGGTGGCGGAAATTTAGCTCAATCAATTATTGCGGGTCTGCTTGATTCTAAAACTTTAGAAAAAGAACAAATCCTTGTCTCAAACCGAACAGATAAAAAACTAAAGAAAATCGAAGAAAAATTTGGCATCCAAACTCGTGCGACAAATGAAGAGATTGTGGATGAATGTCAAATCATCATCATCGCAACAAAACCTCAAGATTTATTTGAGGCCATCGAATCTCTTTCGTCGAGTTTTACTTCCGAACATTTAATTATAAGTTTAGCGGCAGGGATAGGGTTGGATTCCCTGGCAAAAATTATTTTAGAATACGATAACATCGCAAAAGTAATGTGTAACGTGGCAGTGAGAAGTCGGGACGCCATGATGGGTTATTCTCTTTATAAAGAGGGTCCATTGGCATCAGACATGATCGAAGAATTATTTTCCCCGCTCGGAAAAATTATCGAAATTGACGACGATGAAGCCATGTCAGCATTTACGGTGGCAAGTTCTGCGGGCGTAGGATTTGTTTTGGAACTCATGCAGCACTGGCAAGATTGGATGGAAGGCTACGGTTATGATCCGGAGCAAGCAAAGCTGATTACGGCGCAGACTTTTTTGGGTGCGGCAAAACTTTCTCTCGATAATATGAATTTAAGCTCTTACGAATTGATCAATCAAATCGCCTCTAAAAAAGGTGTCACAGAAGCAGGATTACAATCGATGAGAGAAACAGACATCGACACAGCCTTAAGAATCAGTTTCGAAAAAGCCCTACTCAGAGACAAAGAACTCGGAAAATAAAAGGTACCCCCTAGTTTTCCGTACTGTCGTTGCGTCAATATCCAAAAAATGCCCTGCACCTTTCTGTGTCGCTATCGCGTTATTTTAAAGATCAACGTGAGTTTGTGTTCCAAACCCTAGAAGAGTTAAAATCTCGCTTTCAGAAACTTGTTGGCTATGGCCTTTATTCTCTTTACAGAAACCTCTGTATTCAGCGCTTACGACATTAAATTTTTTACTTACGAATTCCAAGCAAGCTCTCTTTGTCGTGCAAACAGTGAGTGGCGTAGATCCAACGGTAACTAATTGATTGTTGGATAATCCTAATCTTTGAGATTTACCTGATCCATCTAGAATACAAATGTATACTTGGTCAGATCTGCTCGAATTACCATTTTGGTTGTCGTTTCCTTGGGAATTATTTGAAGGATGATCGACAATTTGTTCTGTAGGCGGTTCTTCAGGATATTCTACGTCCGGCCCTTCGGCAGAATCATCGTCCGAAGTGTCCTCGATTGGTTGTAGCGTAGTGTCTTCAGAAATGCCTACTCCACTCGAGTTCGAAGCAAAATCCATTTTCTTCCCACAGTTTTGGTAACCTATAAGAACTAAAGCAAGCAACACAAATGATAATATCTTTTTCATATTTCCCCCGACACTTATATAGTATGCAAACTGATGCCAAACTAATAATGAAAATAAGCAGTACTAGCCGAAAAAAGTTAGCCAGATGTAAAGTTATCATACAGTTCAATGGAGCTCTATTTGGTCTAAGCTCTGGATTTAGGTCTATGGTATAAACGTCCAGAAAAAATACAAATCTAAATTGAATGTCTCAAATTGCGACGAAAGTTCGTGTATTCTAGACTAGTAGGCCGAAGTGTCGAAGATCTATAAGACACTGATTTTTAAGTCCAAGGAGGGATGAGTGAAAATCGTACCAATTGATATTATTCATAAATCATTTAAAAGAAAAATGGCTGGCTTTGATCCAGACGAAGTGTCGCAATTTTTACGTGCCGTTGCTGAAGAATTAGAATCTGCAATTCATGAAAGAAACAGAATGCAAGAGGCATTACGCGAAAAAGAACTTCAACTCCTAGAATACAAAGATCGTGATCGTATTTTAAAAGACACTATTACAACCGCTCAGCAGATGAGCGAGAGAATCAAATCAGACTCAGATAGAGAAGCACAAATGATTTTACAAGATGCTCATCACAAAGCAGAAATGATTGTGAGAGATTCTCGTGATTCATTGAAGAGTGTTTATAAAGACCTCAATGATTTAAAGAAAATCAAACTGCAATTCGAAGCAAATCTAAAAGCTATGGTACAAACTCATTTGGATCTACTAGGTAGACAAGAACAGTATTATCCAAGCGTGCCAGATGTAATGCCGGAAAAGAAACAAGCAGCAACCAGATCGGTGGCGCTTGAGCGCAATACCATGCACAGATTTGATCTTAAATAATCTCTTAGAAACTCTTTAAGAGACTCAAATAGTAGACCTGAGATTCGTACTCGACTTCTTGGTCTGCGAGAGTCTCAAATTCTTTGGTCTTACTCTTGGTCATTCTCATTGCTACTCTAACACCAAAAGTATCTGAGAAGGCCAGCTCTGCGCCTGCTTCTCCGTAATAGCCAAAGTCAAAAAGTGAATCATCTTTCTTCATTCCTGTGTCTGTTCCCGTAACGTTGACGTTGGTTCCAACGCTAAGGTTTGTGTACTTTACTTGAAAGTAACCAAATAACCCGCCGGCTTCAATATAAGGACGAATCCAATAGTCATCGATCAATTTTAACTTTAATCCCAAACCCGCTTGAAAGATGTCTAAATTGAAAGGAACCACGCCATTTGAAGTGTAGTTTGTAGCTCCACTGGTTGTTGTATAGTTATAAATCGTGTCGCCTTTTGCCTTGAGGTAGTTCAAGGAAATCGTGAGATAGAGGTTAGCCGCACCCAACCCTTTTTCTCCGCCCACAGCAGTGAATACACCGTCATCAATTTCAAAACTTTGTGTGAGAGGTTCGCTTGTATCGAAATTCACAAAACCGAATCCAGCAGAACCGACGATTCCTGTGGGTCTGATACTGGTGAATTGCGCGTAAGAAGTTGAGGTAATGAAGAGAGCAAAAAGTACCAATAAGATTTTCATAGCGTCTTCCTTGTTGTAAATATAAATCTATTCTAAAGACTATTCGGTTTTTAAGTGTGAAATTTAGAAGTCTATGTTCACGCGCTTGGGCTTTTTAGACTTTGGTTTTGCTTGTATAGGGCTAGTACTTGTTGTTTTTTTCCCCAATTGTTTTTTAGAAAGCTCTAATCCATTTTTCGCACTCGGAGGAGATACAGTTCTGGTTTTTGGGGGCGCTACTCTTTTTGGTTTTTTCTTAGGTTTGTTGTAATTTTTAATCTCTTCTTCGATTTTTGGATCAATCTTTTCATCATCATAGGAGAAGTCATCTTGCGTAGGCTTGCTTTCATATTTCTCACGACTAGATCCGCCAGAAGGTTGAAAGAAATATTCTAAGCCCACGGTAAACGTCATGATGTCGCCACTATTTTCACCACGAATGGACTTGTTCACAGATCCGTAAACATCTAGCGATTGTTCGAGTGTCCATTTCGCTTGAGCAAATAAATCTGTTCTTGAAGGATCGAAAGATCCGTAAGCTAAGCTTCCACCATTCACAATGGCAAGGTATCCATGTTTGGTTGTTGCATTTCCGGTATCCTCAGTAATGGTTTGAAAACCTTTTACTCCAAAAGTAAAGGATGTAGATTCTGTTTTATAGCCAAGATCACTTTGATAATTTAGCAATCCAGAAAAGCCATCGAATCGATATTGATAAGATAGATATCCGTGAAATTGCAGACTAGAGAAATTTTTAAAGATATGAGATCCCACGTCGATGTAGTTCACACCATCGGAAGTAAGAATATCTTCAGAGCCAGTATCAAATTTCTCAACGGCAAAATATCCTTTGATTTGTGGGATAATTGCAAAAGATGAAATCTTTAAGTCGTAATTTGCGCCAACGGCAATCCCCGCAGCTTTAAAAGAAGAGTATTTGTCTGTCGGGTTTTCGCTCATAGCATAATTCAAAGGAAGGTCAAAAAACGAAGAGAGCTCATCAGAAAAATCGTATCTACCATAAATCAATGTTTGAATCGCGCTATAACCATACTGATCATCAAAATCAAGTGAAGTGCCTTTGCTAGTATAGTTCGCAGAAGTAGATAGGTACGTTGTTTCAGCGCCTACGCTATAGTAACCCTCTCTAAAGCCAGAGGAAATCACTCCGTTCTGTGCCGTAGAAGCGTCAGCTGACGAGAGGCTTAATAAAAACATTAAAACAGTCATGAAAAACATACAGATTATTTAAACATTAGACATAAAACCATTCAATGAATATGATGGCGCCATAATGAAATTGAGATCTTCTCCTATCTTAGTCGTATTTTTAATTGTTTTTATTGATCTAGTTGGTTTTGGAATTATTATTCCTCTGGGTCCATATTATGCCACAAATATTGGAGCAACCCCGACGCAAGTTGGGATTCTTATGGCGATCTATTCTCTTATGCAGTTTTTATTTTCTCCGTTCTGGGGAAAGCTCAGTGATAAAGTGGGAAGGCGTCCGATTCTTTTAATGAGTCTTTTGGGATCTTCGATTTCATATCTCTTTTTTGCATTTTCAACCACATTCTGGATGCTTTTGGCGGCAAGAGCTTTTGCAGGATTTTTTGGTGCAAATATTTCTACAGCAATGGCCTACATCGCAGATGTTACGGATGAAAAAAATCGTTCCAAAGGCATGGGCCTTATCGGCGCAGCTTTTGGTTTAGGATTTATTATGGGGCCAGCCATTGGCGGACTTTTGAGTGAAGTGGGGATGAGACTTGGTGACGAGCCTCCTTTTGGGATTGGATTCTCAGCATTGGGCGCTTCGGTAATTTGTTTTGTGAATTTCTTATTTGCTATCAAAGTTTTAAAGGAAAGTCTAACGGACGAGAAAAAACAAAAAATTCAAAAAAGAGAATCCAGAATTGCATTGATGAAAAGGTTCTTATTTGCAAAACCACAGGGAGTTTTACTTTTTCTAGGTTTCGTAAGTACCTTTGCTTTTGCTCATATGGAATCCACGCTGGCACTTTTTGTGAAAGACAGCTGGGATTGGGGCTTCACCAAGGCGAGTTTCGCCTTTGCCTATGTCGGAATTGTTTCGGTATTCACGCAAGGATTTTTAATTAGAAGGTTAATGCCAAAGTATGGCGAACCACCATTGATGTTCGTTGGATTAACTCTCACAGCAATGGGAATGTTGGGTATCAGTCTGTCTACGGAAGTGTGGATGTTGGGATTGGCAGTAACGCTCATGGGATTGGGAATGGGAATGTTCAATCCATCAAATCTGGGTGGGATTAGTTTGTCTTCTCCTTCCGCGGATCAAGGAAAAGTTCTTGGAGTGGCCCAAAGCTTTTCAGCACTCGGAAGAATTTTAGGTCCTCTCAGTGGAGGCTTTGTTTATGGACACCTGGGTATGAGGTATCCATTCTTGCTGGCGGCAGCAGTTTTGGTGATTGGTTTTTTTCTTCTATTGAGAATCAGAAAAACAATTCCCAACTCAACTTTAATTAAAAAACCTCTAGCGTTCACCAAGATTGGCGAATACCAATTTGCAAATTTAATTTCCAACCCGATTCAATTCTTGATGTTGGATTTAAGAGCTGAAAATAAAAGTCCATTCATTAGAAAGTCTCAGCTGGTCACGCTAGAAAATATTAAAGATATCGTAAATCAAAGTACAACTTCGAAGGATCAAGCTATTGTGATAGTATGTAATGATGGGGATGTTTCGTTGAAGGCGGCCGAAATGATTTCAAGTCTTGGATTCATCAACGTTGTGGTATTGGATGGCGGAACAAAAAATTTAACTTCACATCCTAGTTTTTCATAAATTCTTTTAACAAATTTTCGCTCAGCCCTTTTTGATCAGGGCGGACATAGATGCGTTCAATGATTCGGGCTTGTTCATATCTTTTAAAGATCTCTGTGCTCTCTTCGATGGCGTAAGGCTTATGATACCCTTGGGGATCAATCACATAAATTCTTCTATCGATATTTTCATTTGATAATGTCTGATGATACTTAGAAAGTCTTGCGCGAGACGAGGCATGTATCATTTCAACACCCTCGCTTTCTAAGCGTTTTTTAAATTTTTCGGCAGTCGTTGTTTTCTCAGTTTCATGAAGTTCAAAAATTCTTACAAACGGTTTTTTTTCAGTGATTCTTCTTGCCCAAGGATTAGAGGATCTGGCGATGTGTTCGTAGAAGTGATAATCCGTATAATTTAAATATTCTTCAATATCTGCTGGAATTTTATAACCACAATCCTCAGATTTTAAATAGCGATGAAGCATTTCATCGTACACAATAGATTTATGATGGAAATAAATCATCAGGTACATATGATGTCTTGAAATCAAGAAGTCATCAAAGGTGTACATCGCACGTCTTGAGATCGCTAGGTTCATCTGATCTTTGTGTTGATGATAGGTGAGATTTGAAATCAACCAATCCAAATCAATCTTTCCATAAGAGGTTCCGCAGAAGTAAGAATCGCGATTGAGATAATCCATACGATCCACGTCCAATTCCGAACTGACGATTTGACTTAATATAGGTCTCAGAGAAAAACCACTTTCTTCAAAAAAATCATCCGGTGCTTTGATCTTTGGATCAATCAAGCAGGCGATATGCAGAGGAGAGATATCAGAAAAATTCTTTTGAATGATTTTGGTCAGCGGTGAATCCGTAATGAGCTTGATGGCGTAATCTTCGTGATTGGCTTGAGTTCTTTTGAGTTTTGGCCCAATCAAGTTATCGTAAGCAGAAATATGAAGATCTTTAAGCGGGGGCATAACTTCTTCGCTAGAATGGGAGAGGGGGCCGTGACCCACATCGTGAAGAAGTGTTGCGATTCTTAGAGTTTGTCTAAAACGTTTAGCACTTTTTTTGTTTCCAAAAGGAAAGTTTCTAAAAATTTTATCAAAAGCGATTCCAGAAAGGTGAAAGGCTCCAAGGGAATGAAGGTATCTTGAGTGCGTTGCTCCCGGGAAGCTCAACTCCCCAAACCCCAATTGCTTAATGTTTCTCAAGCGTTGAAAAGCAGCACTATCAACGACAGCGCTTTCCGCCGAATTCAATTCGATCGAACCATGAAGTGGGTCTCTGATATCCATGGCAACGGTATATACCGAGAAACTCGACCACGTCGATTCCTACTTCAAATTTGACCCAATAACACATCGCTCCCCAAAAAGGTGCCAGCCAAAAGGCGTCATTTGATGTTTGTTTTTAGATTCCGGTGTAATTTGCGGCCTTGATTTGATTTACTTCCTCAAAGAAAGAGGTGGGGTTATGAAACAGTATCACGATATTTTAAAAAGAATCCTTACAGAAGGTGAAGTGAAAAGCGATAGAACTGGCACGGGAACTGTCAGCGTTTTTGGTCATCAAACAAGATACGATCTTAAAAACTCCTTCCCACTTTTAACGACAAAAAAAGTTCATATGAAGTCTATCATTTATGAACTTCTTTGGTTTTTAAGTGGTGACACAAACGTAAAATTCTTAAACGAAAATAAAGTTTCTATCTGGGACGAATGGGCAGATGAAGCTGGAAATCTTGGACCAGTTTACGGAGCACAATGGAGATCCTGGCAAACTGCCGACGGAAAAACTGTCGATCAAATATCAAACCTCATTGAACAAATCAAAACCAATCCTCAATCCAGAAGATTGATCGTAAATGCATGGAACGTAGGGGAAATCGAAAAGATGGCGCTCCCTCCATGTCATACGATGTTCCAGTTCTATGTCTCTGGCGATGGTCACTTGTCTTGCCAGCTTTACCAAAGAAGTGCTGATGTGTTCTTAGGAGTTCCCTTCAATATTGCAAGTTATGCGCTTCTTACTATGATGATTGCACAAGTTTGTGGATTGAAAGCGGGTGAATTTGTTCACACGCTCGGGGACGCGCATCTTTACAGTAATCATTTAGAACAAGCAAAGCTTCAGCTCACAAGAGATGAAAGGCCGCTTCCGCAATTAAAAATTAACCCGAATGTAAAAAATATTTTTGATTTCAAATTCGAAGACTTTGAAATCGTAGGATACGATCCGCATCCGGCAATCAAAGCGGAGATCGCAGTATAATGATAGTTTCTCAAATCGCAGCCATGGCAAAAAACAGAGTGATCGGGTCCAACTTAAAACTTCCGTGGCACATTCCGGAAGACTTGAAATTCTTTAAAGACACTACAAAAGGTCATATCATTATCCAAGGTAGAAAGACTTATGAGTCCTTAGGATACCGACCTCTACCGAATCGTCTTAACATTATTCTAACAAGAAACCCTGAATCTGTACCTTTTCATAAAGACATCGTGGTTTTTACAAATCTCAAAGAAGCTCTAGACTATGCTCAGACTAGAACTGGCGAGTGGGGAGATGAGGTTTTCATCGGCGGAGGAGAGGAAATTTACCGTCAGGCACTACCTTATACGGATCGAATTTATCTAACGGTAATTGATAAAGAATTTGATGGAGACACTCGCTTTCCAGAGTTTGATACAACCACCTTTAAAGAAGTTTATAGGGATGATCGCCAAGGTCCAATTCCATTTTCCTTTATTACCTATGAAAAGAAAAGTTAGAACAACTTATCAACTAAGCAATTGTGAAGTTTGGCTCACAATTCAGATTCTTCTGTTAGTCTGAAAAGCATTACACTATATCAATATGATTCAAATATAGTGAGAAAAAGAGGCAGATCTCATTTCTGATCAATTGGAATGTCCTGATAAGTGCACGCGTAGTTTTTCTAATTTCTTTAAGTAGTTTGTGTTAAAATACATTAGGTCAGAGAGAAACTGTCTCGTAATGAAACAAAGTATGGGTATGAAAAAAATATTGGTCCTTGAAGACGATAGAATTCAAATTGATCTTGTAAATGCAGTTTTACGAGAGGATTATTCTTTAGTTTTTGCGAATAAAATAGAAGATGCGAATTCACTTTTGATGGAGCATTCTTTTGATATGTTCATGATAGATCTTGGCTTGCCGGATGGAAACGGTCTTAACTTCTGCACAAAAATTAGAAACGACAAAAATTATCAGAAAATTCCGATTTTTATTATCTCTTCAAATACAGACGTATACACAAAAATTGCAAGCTTAGAATTAGGTGCTGATGACTACATTACAAAACCTGTTCATCCTATTGAGCTCAAAACTAAAATTAAAAATAAATTCAAAAGACTAAATGATGAAGCAGGGTCTTCTAATTTTTACAAAGTTGATAAATTTCATATCGACTATGAAAAAAGAAGACTTCATATAGAACTCAAAGATGGATCAACTAAAGAGATAGAACTTACGAACAAAGAATTCGATCTTTTTGCCATGCTTGCAAAAAATGAGGGACGAGTTTTCTCGAGACAAGATCTTATTGATAAAGCCTGGTCAAAAAATATCAATATCACAGATAGAGTGGTTGACACTCATGTGGCGTCTATAAGAAAAAAGATTTCTCCGTACAGTGATTATATTTCTTCAGAGTACGGTATTGGGTATAAATTTAAACTTCCAAAAGAATCGAAAAAATAATTTCTTCTGTGTAAGAAGGTTATAAGTGAGATTAATTAGCGAAAATCAAATAAAAACAATTTTTGAGATCGATAGATCCGGAGAATTATTTCGTCGGTTGCTGAATATATTTGAGACAGATATACTGAACCTTATATTGGATTTAGATAGCGCTTTAAAGAGAGAAGACTTCTTGAATGCAAAGAAAATCTCACATTCTATTAGATCCTCTTCATTAAATATGGGAGCTGCCGAATTAGCTATTATGGCTGGAAATTTTGAAGACTCTACTCCTATGAATAAAAACTACGATTCGGCTCTTATAATTGAGTTTCAGAAATGTTTTCAATATACTATCACAGAGCTAAGAGGATACCTTGATCTGTGTAAAACTTGAGATGGGGCAGTCATGGCAAAAATTTTAGTTGCTGATGATAATAAGTTAAGTCGAGAACTTTTAAAAACCATTGTTAGGCAGCAAGGGTACGATGTAATAGAAGCTGCTGATGGTGAAGAAGTTCTTAAAATTTTAAATCAACACGAAATCGATTTGATATTTATGGACTGCTCAATGCCTATCATGTCAGGAATAGAAACCTCTGTTCAAATTAGACAACATCTTTGTCCTGAGAAATCCAAAGTTAGAATCATTGGTGTTTCTGCTCATGGCGGAGCTATCATGCAAGAATGTTTACAAGCTGGAATGAATGATTATATGAGTAAACCTATCAATCTCGATGATGTGCGTGCAAAGCTTAAGAACGTTAGAAAATAATTCTCTTTACATAGATTATAAATTTAGAACATCCGGAAAAGGTTCCTGGAAGCTCAAATCTATTTGAGCCTCCAGGAGAGGGGTGTGGGGTAGTTTTGGGGTACTTAATGCTAATCCAATCAGCATTAATCTTTATATTCAAAAATTAAATGAATTCACATGAGTGAACTCTTTTGACTGATACATCTAATGATGTGTTCTATGCAGTCGTTTTGTGAGTGTGAATATACAGACCAACATCCAGAAAAGATTAGTGGAACAAACAAGAGATCTTCATATTCGCGTCATTTAAAATATCCAATTAATTTTAAATACTTATACAGTATAAACTTTTCAAAGATAAATAAATAATTGTTATTTGGGATGGATATTATCCGAATTTCGAACATGAAGTGATTCAAAACCAAAGTCTAGATTCTCAAGTTGAGACGCTAAATGCCTCAAGCCTCATAATGAGACACCGATAAAGATGATGACAGCAATGTCACTAAACCCAGGGCATCAACGGATGATGCCTGTAGTTCTCAAGGAGGAGATATGGGATTAAGAATTAACACCAACGTGGCGTCCATCAACGCCCAAAGAAACATGCGTAGTACACGCTTGAATCTTGATAAGTCATTAGAGAAACTCGCTTCGGGTTTCAGAATTAACAAAGCCGGTGACGATGCCGCAGGTCTTGCGATCTCTGAATCATTGAGAGCGCAAATTCGTGGCTACGGACAAGCTTTAAGAAATACTCAAGACGGTATTTCAATGATCCAAGTTGCAGAGGGTGGTTTGAACGAAGTTTCATCAATCATGATTAGATTGAGAGAATTAGGCGTGCAAGCAGCTTCTGATACTGTAGGACCAGTTGAAAGACAATTCTTGAACGTGGAATACGAACAACTATTACAAGAAATTGACCGTATCGCTGATGCAACTGAATTCAACGGTACACCCTTATTAAACGGAACAGGCGCTCTTTTTGATTTCCAAATCGGTATCAGAAATGACCCCACGATTGATAGAATTACTTTTGATGCTTCAAAAGCAGATTCAAACACTGCAGCTATCGGTGTGAACTTAACATCAGTAGCGGATAAAGCATCTGCACAAAACTCACTCGCTGCGATCGATAAAGCGATCATGAACGTGTCAGCGATGAGAGCAGATTTTGGTGCTATCCAAAATAGACTTCAATCGACAATCAATAACTTAGCTGTATCGATCGAAAACATCTCGGCTGCAAACTCGAGAATTCGTGATACTGACGTGGCAGAAGAATCTGCTGAATTGACGAAGAACAACGTTTTAATGCAAGCGGGGACATCGGTTCTAGCGCAAGCAAACCAAACGACAGCTTCGGCAGTTCAATTGTTACAAAAGACCTTCGGTTGATAGGCTCTGATCAATCTTAGGCATGGCTCTCGATCTCTAACTTACGAACTATAATGTTACCTACTTTACGTTTCCTGCTTAGCCCCGAGGATTAAAACACCTCGGGGATTTTTTTTATCTTCGTTTGATGAATGGATTTTAGTCCTGTATAGATTTTGGAATCATTATAATAGTGTTCAAACTATTTACGAAAACTGGACTGTGGTTTTCAAATTGATACACCGAACTGTATCATGAAGATACTTGTTCACAGATGAACTCGATCTACCCAGGCAGCACGGATGCTAAGCCTTTTGCCACAGATGGCAGCAATCAAGGAGGATTGACGATGCAAGGAGGACTTAATGGGTATACGTATTTCTACGAATGTGGCGTCATTGAATGCTCAGAGAAATCTCAGGGGCACTCAACTTGATCTTGCCAAATCGCTCGCAAAATTAAGCTCAGGCTTTCGTATTAATCAAGCAGCCGACGACGCTGCAGGATTAGCGATCAGTGAAAATCTCAAAGCACAAATTAGAGGACTTGGGAAGGCATCACAAAATGCTCTCGATGGTATTTCTTTGGTGCAAGTCGCAGAAGGTGGTTTGAACGAAGTTTCAAACATGCTGATTCGTCTCAGAGAATTAGCGATCCAAGCCGCTTCTGATACGGTAGGCAATACCGAAAGAAAATTTGTCGATGTCGAATATCAACAATTAAAAAACGAGATTCAACGTATTAGTGAAGTCACAAACTTCAACGGCACGGATCTTTTGAACGGGACGGGCGGAATCATGGACATCCAAGTGGGTATCCATAATGATGCCTTCAAAGATAGAATTTCATTCAATGCCGGTGCAGCTAATGCTTCTCTGGAAGCTTTAGGAATCAATGCCGAAGCCGTGTCATCAAAAGAACAAGCTCAGGTCAGCATCTCCGCAGTGGATGATGCCATTGTGAGAGTGAATGCAATCAGAGCAAACTTTGGTGCTTTACAAAATAGAATGCAATCAACGATCTCAAATATTGCGATCTCTGAAGAAAACTTAAGTGCTGCCAACAGTAGAATTCGTGACACTGATGTTGCCAAAGAATCTGCAGAATTAACGAAGAACAATATTCTTCTTCAAGCCGGACTCTCAGTTTTACAACAAGCCAACAGCATTCAAAGCGCAGCCCTCAAGCTGCTAGATTAACAAAAGGTGAGCCGCACCTTTTCCGCAGATATGCGTCATGCTGACGCACATCTGAGGAAAACGTGCGGCTCACCAAAGTCAAAAGGAGCACTGGTTACCACAAGGGCTAGTGAAAATAATATGAACACAATGATTATCGAATGGTCTGGAACTTTAGCTTGCGCAGCACTTTTTGCACTAGGTTTTGCAGTTACAATATTTTAACGCACCAGCGACACAGAAAAATGCCCAGAAAGGTGCAGGGCACCTTTTTTATAGGCGGAAGTAATCCCATATGTATTCTAGGCCTTTTGCTCCTGTGAAAAATAGGAGACCAAAGAGGGCACAGTTCGCAAGGAATGTTAGAAATCCCAATACAAAAAACAAATAATCTTTTTGAAGAAGCGCTAATGACAAAAGTGTGATGCCTAATGCGGGAGGAGTATTTGTTCCTGGTGGTAATGGCAGAGCCAATAAAACAGTAAGAAGAAACATCATAATTCCGCTCAAAATTCTCACAGGGAGAATGTTGTCGATGAATTGCCATCTAGGCTTGATCAATTTTTCTACTTTAATGATTAATTTTTTAGAAGACGACAAGAACTTTGCTAAGTGATCGCCGGGTAAAATCTTATTTGCTAATTTTTTGGGTAGTACAGGCTCTTTATCAAGTACAATAAAAACACTAACAAATGCGATAATCACTCCAAGAACTGCGGAAAGCCCCAGAGTCGGTATAGGCAAAATAAATGGACAAGATAAAATTAAAGTTAAAAAAGCATTTCCTCTGGATCCGAATTCATGAATGAGATTCGCGACAGTAAGAGGCCCTTTCTCTGCAGTGTGGATTAAATTCTGCAAATCATCGGAAAGCTTTACATCAGTGTCACCGTGCTTTGGAGATTTTTTCATTTAGCCTTCTTATTTTTTCATAAAATTATAAAATGCAATCAACCCTAAGAATATTGCTGTACCAAAGCAAACAGTACTCACAAGACCCATATCAAAAACCAAAGGTACGGCTTGTTTATCTAATGCAATTGCGCCTGCGAGGACTAAGCTCCCGATAACCACACCAAGAAAGATTAGATTCGATGCGATTTCAAAGGTTTTCTTAATTTCCTGCAAATCTTCAATTTTCACCAACTGCGCTTGGTTGGGCATATTCTTTTTTTTGATCGAATACGAAAGCTGTCTTGGAAGATCTTTAAAAAGTGTGACTGAATCTTTTAATACATGTGTAAGATCTCTCATAATTCTTTGAGGATCGTACTTGGCTTTGATGATTTCAGTAGCGATCTCTAATGTTTGTGACAGGACATCGAAATCTTCAACGATGTCTCTTCCCATACCCTCGACTGTAATGATGGATTTAAAGAACAGCATAAGCTCACTCGGAACTTGAATCTGATGTTTGCCCGCAAGCGCTGCTGCATCCATCAAAAGCTTTCCTGTATTTACGTTCTTGAAAGTTAATCCAAAGTAAGGAGCGATAAGGTCTCTCAGTTCAATCGCAAATACATCTGAGTTTGCGAGGTGAGTGCTTTGAGAAAGATTTACGAATTCAGAGGCTAAAGCATCATAATCTTCTTGTGCAAGCGCGATAAACATATTGGCGATAGAATCTCTGGTCTTAACACTCAATCTTCCGACTACACCGAAATCAACTAAACCAAATTTATTATTTGGAAGGATAAAAATATTTCCTGCATGCAGATCTCCGTGGAAGAATCTATCTTGGAAAACCATTTTAAAGAAAATCTTCATTCCTTTTTTCACAACCTCAAGAGGTTCAACGCCCTCTTGCTTGAGGGATTGGGGTTGCGAAAGTGTAACACCTTTGATGAGCTCCATTACAATCACTTGTTCATTGGAGTGTTCAAAGTACACTTGAGGAATTTTTATGGTATCGTCAGTTTCAAAGTTCTTTTGGAATCTTACGATGTTATTGGCTTCGATAAGGAAGTTTGTTTCAAGATCCATGGTCTTAAAGAATTCATCAACAATCGAGGTGGGATTATAAACTTTAAGCTCCGGAACAGAGTTTTCCAAAAGATTTGCAATGAAGTAAAGTACATTCAAATCATCGTTGATGAGTTTTAAAATTCCAGGACGTTGAACTTTGATAACAACGTCATCGCCATTTTTAAGTCTTGCGCTGTGAACTTGCGCAATGCTTGCCGTAGCGAGTGGTTTTTGTTCGATACTTAAAAATACGTCTTCAAATTTTGAAAATTTAGTATGAAGAATTTTTTCGATCTCTGAATAGGGTACAGGCTGAACGTGATCTTGAAGTTTTTTAAGCTCGTTTGCAAAATCAGAAGGAATTAAATCGGGACGAGTCGAAAGGAGCTGACCTAATTTGATAAAGGTCGGCCCTAGCTCTTCAAAGCTCATTCTCAAGCGCTCGGCAGCAGTGTATTTTTCTAGGTGTTCTTCAGAAGAAAATTTCTCGAGTAAGAATCTACCTAGTTTTGCCTTTTCCAGAACGTTTTGAAAGCCGTGCTTTGCCAGCACCCCTACGATCGTCCTTACCCTTGCGGCGCTCTTTATCGTCTTCCCTATCTGAGAACCCCTTTGGATGATTCCCACGGCTTGCTCCTTCATCTAGCATTTTTAGGATTTTCTCCATCTTGCTATTTACATTTAGACCAGGGCTTGCAACTTTGCCATCGTCCCGGCCAGTCAATCTATTGTTTCTAAAACTTTTTTCCTGAGGTCTACGCTCTTCACGATCACGCTTGCG
>JAZKEU010000003.1:25793-30435 GCA_040386775.1 Bdellovibrionota bacterium
CATCGTCTTGACCTTTATTTTTATGTTTATTTTTGAAATCCTTAAAATCACCTTTAAGAGAGTTTTTGTCGTTACCTTTGCTGTCAGACTTATCTTTACGGTGTTTCCCACCTTTTCTATCGTCACGATTTTTTCCACCAAAGGGGCGACGCTCTCTGTCTTTGCCTCTAGTATTGAAATGCTCAGCACTTTTTTGAGGTTGGCCTTCTAAGGCAAAGTTAATTTGTCCAAGCTCCACGTCTGCAGCTACAACTTGAATTTTTACGATGTCTCCAAGCTTATAGATGGTTCCAGATTTTTTACCCTTCAACATCATTTCATCTTCTAAGAATAAGAAATGATCATCACCAAGGTCTTCAACCTTTACTAATCCATCCACATCAAATTGTCTTAAAAGAACAAACACTCCAAATTTCGCAACAGAGCTAATAATTCCTTCGAATTCTTGGCCCATGTATTTGGAAATGAATCTGGCTTTTTTAATCGACTGGAGTTGTCTTTCGGACTTTACGGATCGTTGTTCGCAGGCGCTAAGCATTGTTCCCGCAGTTCCTAGGGTGTCATCAGAGGGCATTTCATAACCTGGAATTCTAAGAATGTTTTTCATCACTCTATGAACAATCAAATCTGGATATCTACGAATTGGAGAAGTGAAGTGACAGTAGTCTTCGAAACCCAATCCAAAGTGACCGACATTGTCCGGTGAATACTTGGCTTGGTTCATAGATCTTAGAATTAAAATATTTAAAATTATTTCTTCAGGTTTTCCGGTGAACTCTTGAAGAGCTTTACCTAGGTTCTTCTGAAGATTGCTTGTTGAGAGCTGAATTGAGCTTCCGAAGTTATGTAGATGATTATTCAAGGCTTCAATTTTTTCTAGCTTAGGAGGTTCGTGGATACGATATAGAACTTCTTTATCGTTTCTTCCGATGAATCTTGCGGTTTCAACGTTTGCAATCAACATCATCTCTTCGATGAGTCTATGGGCAAAAATTCTTTCAGCTCTTAAGATATCGACTGGATTTCCAGCAGCGTCGATGATTAATTCTGTTTCAGGAATTTCTAAATCCAGAGATCCAGCTTGGAATCTTTTTGCCATTAGGATTTTTGCAAAGTCCGCAGCCTTTAGGATCATGTCTTTTACGGGCTCGAATTGTGGAGGACACATGCCATCGATCACTTCTTGAGCTTCGCCATACGTTACTCTTGCATGAGATTTCATAACGGCTTCATAGAATTCGCTTTTTAAGTTGTTACCTTGGAAATCAAAATGCATATCTGCAACCAAACAAAGCCTAAAAACATTTGGTTTTAGAGAACAAAGTTCATTAGATAAAACTTCTGGAAGCATTGGCACCACGAAGTTTGGAAAGTAAACGCTTGTTCCTCTCTCATAAGCTTCGGTATCAATTGCCGTTCCAATTTTCACGTAGTGGCTAACATCAGCAATTGCTACGATCAGATGGAACCCTTCTGATGTTTGCTCTACAAAGATCGCATCATCAAAATCTTTTGCAGTTTTTCCGTCAATAGTGATGAGAGGTACTTTGGTTAAGTCTTTTCTGTGCGGAAATTTTTTAGGATCTAGATCGTGATCAAATGTTTGAGATTCTTTCTCGATAGCACCAGAGAACACATGTGGAATTTTATGATTAATGATTACTTTTTTTATATCATAGAGCGGATCATTGGCGTCGCCCAAAACCTCAGTCACTTTTCCTAAGAAAGGATCTTTATCGGTAGGGTAGCCTTCAACGTGCGCGATGACTAAGTCATCGACTTTGGCATTAAGGGTCCATTTTTTAGGAATATGTAAGTTTGCGCCCCAGTTGTTGTTAGTATCTAAAATGATTCCATATTGATCATTAAAATCTTTATAGGTTCCGATCACATCTTTGAACGCGCGATCAATAATTTTTACGACTTCTCCACGAAATCTTTTTCCGCCGGGTTCAGGATAAACTTCGGCTTCCACTTTGTCGTTGGTCATTACGCCGTTCATAGAATGTTTTGGAATGTATGCGTCTACTAAACCTGGAGAATCCGGAATGAAAAATCCAAATCCGTCTGGATGTCTTTTTACGGTGCCTGTCTGTGTGTTGCTTTTCTTTCTAGTCATTATTGTCTTTAAAGCCTTTCCTGACTTTTTTCTTGTCTGCGCGTTTTGAGGTCATTAGACCTCAAAAGTGTATATAAATACAACAATAATTTCAAGGACTTATAGCCTCAGAGAGGCTCTTGTTTTTATGTCTCAAATTGACTCTAGTTTGGAGTGGGTCTAGCCGATAAGCAGTTGAAGAGACTGATAAAAATAGGGTGATGATATGGATTCAAAGAAGAGATTTACATTTATATTTGTTCTAATTTCTTTAACAATGACAATGCTATTTTTCCAAAACTGCTCACCAAGTGGCGGGCTTTACAGTGGGGACTCAAATGATCCATTGCTTATCGATCCACCTGTGATTTTTGCGGCGAAAAATTCAGCATGTACACAAATTAGCACAGCTTTTAAAACAAACGAAGTCATATATATTTGTATTCAAAAAGCTGGTACGGCGCCAATTTATTGTCACGAATATTCAACTTCCACAACCTGTGTTCGAAACGTAGTTTCGACAGCCAATTCATGGTCAGCAATGAGTGGTGGAAACTGGGTGAGAGGTTTCTCTACCGCATCGGGTACAGGGTTTCCTGTGGGAACTTTTACCTCTTACGTAGAGCGCTCGGATGATCCACTGGCTGTTAGCAATACAACTTTCACAGTAACAGTTCCTTAGATATTTAGCTATTGCGCTTTAGAGGTTGGGGCTTCCTCGGGAGCTATAACCTTAGGAATGCTTTCGCTCGTGTAGGGTGAGGTCATTGTGCTCGTAATTGCTGGGGCAATTTCTAGCTTCTTATTGTTATAGAGCATGTACTTCGCAGTTTCATAGTACCCATGCGATAACATTTTTAGGTACTGAGCCATCCCCGGATATTCTTGCGATACATCTTTAAATTCTTTTTTGGGATCAAGACTAAAAAGTTCCTCAGTGCTTCCCTTTACTGAATAGTAAAAATTATTGTAGTACATACCGAATTGTCTAGGTTGCACGTAGTGGAAGTAAGTGAAGGCAGCTCTTGTGTCATCAAATTTTGGATCTAGTAAGTCTCTCCCAAGAGCAGAGTGTTCTATATCAACGCCAGCAAGGTTTGCAACTGTCACCATCACATCCATCTCGGTTGCTATGCGCGAATCCTTTTTTGGCTCCGGAATCAATTTTGGATTGTGAATCACAAGTGGAACGTGGAATTTTTCTAGCTCTACTTTTTTTCTTTGAACAATAATGTGATCTGCATTTTCGTCTGGTAAACCATGATCTCCTGTGACAACAATTATTGTATTTTCATACATTGGAGATTTTTTGAACATTTCGATGAATCTTCCAAGGCTGTAGTCAGAAAATCTCATGGAGTTCCATTCTTCGTTCGATATAAATCCGGCTTTCTTTAGTTCTTCGTCAGAAAGTTTTTTCACTTCAAAGTCATCGTGGTTTTCAGGAATGGTGTAAGGTCTATGAAAACTTGCGCTTTGTACGATGGCAAAGAATCTTTTGTCCGAAGGCAGTTCACTTAACTTTTTGAAAGATTCTTTGAATAAATCTAAATCAGAAATTCCCCACACATCTGTGATGGGGGCATCGAATTGACCTTCTTCAACAACTTTGATTTTTTCGATATTGTTTGTGAATACGCCTCTGATTTGTCCCCAGTTTGCATTTCCACCGAGGAAATAGAATTTTTCGTATCCATCAAAGTATCTCATCACAAGATTCTGATCGATGATCATTGGGTTGCGAGAGGCAGTTTTGTAGCCTGTTACATCGGCGACACTTGAGACTAAACCAAACATACTGCGAGCTGTTCCTTCGGATGGAACATAATATTCATCAAAGTAGTAGCTGCTTTCAGCTAATTTTTTAAGTGCTGGTGTAGATTCAATTGGGTTATTTGAAAGATCAGTTTTTGCAACTGCCATACTCTCCATAACTATAACTAAAATATTTGGTCTGAAGTCAGGCTTTGCTGTACTTGGCAGAAGTCTTTTGAAGTTTAGAGTTTCAGCGTTTTGTTCTTTTACTGGAACGCCCAGATAGTTTGCCATGAGAGGATAGTATTTTCTGACCTCGTCTTCGTCGTAGTTAGGAGCAGAGTATTTGTAGGTTTCTGCGAGGTAGATCACGGGATTGAGTGCAACGGCAGAGATAAAACTATTTTGGCTAAAGAAAGCTTCGCTCCATCTAAGAGGGAATGTCGAAAATTTCCCAAATATTCCTGCTGTAAAAAGTCCAAAGAACAACAGGTACTGAAAAATTTGATTTGTTCTAGAAATATTTTTGTATTCGAAATCAAAGAAAATACAGAATTGTAGAATGTATTTGATGGCAACTGCAACGGCAATAACACCGATTGCTCCCCAGAAAATCGGATAGGTTTCCCAAAGCATTTGAAGAGAGATGGTCGGGTTCGCCATATATTGTAGAACAGAACCATTGATTCTGGAGTTGAGGTAGCCGTAGTGACCAATGTCGGCGAGATAGATCGTGCCCCAAATTATTGCGAATAATGTATAGAAGTAGATCCAGAACTTCTTACCTTG
>JAZKEU010000003.1:30445-64297 GCA_040386775.1 Bdellovibrionota bacterium
CCTTGGCGAAGGGGGTTCATGTACGGAAAATATCCAAAGAACCAAACTGGAATGATCATAATAAAGGCAAGACGAATATCAAATTTTGCGCCTAAGTAGAAGGCTCTGAGTAAATCCTCTTCCGTGAAAGCCGTCGCAGTGCCTTTAAAAGAAAGATAGAAAATCACGCGCAGGATTGCGAAAAAAATAAAGTGGAACAAAAATAACTTAGCTAAGAAATACATTCTTTGGTGTAGATTAAACATAAGAACAACCTAATACAAAATAAGCTCTGATACAAAACTGCTTATTAAAAAGCGCTTCGCATCATTTGCTTATTGTATAATAACTTTGGAAATTTGCGATTGAGGGCTTGTTATGTAGCTTTGCGGAGCTTATTGTTTTTTTCTTCTTACGTGTATCTGACATATAGTTTTTGTTCCATTTTTATGGATTTCTAAAATGTTATTAAGTGTCGGTACGGACCCTAGAGATCCTCTCTTTAACGGCTTTTGAATATCCAAGGCACTTAGCGATATCTTCTGCTTTTTCGGGGCTTACACCTTTTCTTCCTTTTTCGATGTCACATAAATTGGCCGCTGATATTTTTAATTTTTGAGCAAATTCTTTTTGAGACAATTCTTCAGAAAGTCTCCAGGATCTTAAAAAATTTCCAAGTGAGTTTCTATCGTTAAATTAAATTAGAAGCTAATTTTTCATACTAAAATATAATGATTTCAATATGTTGACCGATTATCGGACAATTGATTTTTTAAGTAGAAAATTCTGATAATAGAGCTGCGCCTATACTTCCTGCGGAATCGGAGAGCCTATGTTTTAAGATTCGAGGAGGGTCTTCTTTATGAAAAAGATGAGGTTTCATCAGATTTTCTAAATCAGAATAGAGCTCATCCGCTTTGCTGACTCCGCCGCCCAACACAAAATAATCGGGATCTAGAATATTTGTGAGTCTCGCTAAAAATAGCGCGAGATCTTGCTTATAAATTTCTAAAAAATCTTTCTTTTTAAAGATAATTGATGTTGAGGCTTCTTCTCCGGTTTTTTCAAAATAAAAATTTTGGTATCCTGGCCCTGATAAGTAAAGTTCTGCGCAATCAAATTGACCACAGTAACAAAGCTTTTCGCCTTTTTTTAAAAAGGTATGTCCAGCCTCTCCTGCAGCTCCGCGTTTTCCCGAGTAGATTTTTCCATTCAGAATAATCCCGCTGCCAACTCCAGTCCCTAAAATGATTCCCACCATATTTTGAGATTTGATACTTCTACCAACACCGTAATGACATTCGGCTAACGCAAAACAATTAGCATCATTTTCCGCCCGAATCGGAATATCAATATTTAGGATTTTAAGGAAATCACTTTTAATATCTTTTCCCTCTAAAACGCGGGTATTTCCAACAAGCATTTTTTGACTAACAGGACAAACGGTTCCAGGTAGAGCAAGCCCAATGGAAGTGATATCTTTCGGAGTGATTTTTTGATCATCAATGCAGGCATCGAAAAGTTTTTTAAGCACCGAGAGAATATGATCATATCCACGATCTCTTTCTGTCGGCTCGCGTAGTTGGAATAGAATTTTTTCATCTTGAGAAAGTAAAACAATCTCAGTTTTTGTTCCGCCTATGTCATAGCCGGTGTGTAAAGTAGATTTCGTCGTCATTAATTTAAATATGTATATGTTAAATTTTTGTCTGGCTATATAGTTTCAATAAGTTAATACCAAGTGGCTTTGCTATGATGCACAGTCATTCAGATTTAAAAGAGTTAACTCAGTAAGTACAATCGACATATTCAAAGCTGCTCTGAACGTAGATAGAGCAGAGCCCTGCTCTTCGTTTCCTCAGCTAACGCAACGCACGCATTTTAAGCATAGATAAAACCTCAATTTTATGGCTAATTAGATAAAGTTTCAGAGGTAATAATGGCATTAATTCCAATCATTTTATCGGGCGGTAGTGGCACAAGGCTTTGGCCAATGTCGCGTGCGAATATGCCAAAGCAATTTTGCAAGTTTTGGGATGAGAGCCTTCTTACAAAATCTATTTTGAGATTAAATAAATTAGGTGAGCCTTGGTGTGTCACTACAAAGTCATTGCAGCCGTTGACGGAAAAATCTTTCAAAGAAACAGGCATCAAAACTTCGAATATTATTTATGAACCGTTTGGAAAAAACACGGCACCTGCAATTGCCCTTTTATGTAAATCTTTTGAGCTCAGTGGAAAATCTCAAGAAACAGTTGGCGTATTTCCATCCGATCATTTTATTGAAAAGACAGATTTATTTTTAAAATGCATTAATGAAGCAGCAAATGCTGCGCAAAGTGGAAGTGTTGTTACTTTAGGAATTGTTCCTACAAATCCATCTACGGGATACGGATACATCGAAGTAAATAGTAAAATAGATCAAATCGAAACAAATAAAGCAGTTGTTGACGTTGTGAGATTCAGAGAAAAGCCAGATCAAAATACTGCGGAAGAATTTATTCAATCTAGAAAGTTCCTATGGAATGCAGGTATTTTCGTATTCAAAGTTTCTGATATGGTATCGGCATTTCAAACATACATGCCAAAACTTTGGAGTTCGCTTTCAACTTTAAAAAAAGATTTTTCTAATTTAGAAGAAGTTTATTCGACTCTTGAATCACAAAGTATCGATTTTGGAATCATGGAGAAGCTTAAGAATCAAAAATGCGTTCCATGTGATATTGGTTGGAGTGATGTAGGCTCTTGGGACGAAATCACGAAGTACATTCCTGAACACAACGATAAAATCGAAATCGAATCTAAAAATTGCACAGTGATTACGAATCAAACTAAAAACTATTCATTCTTAAACTGCGAAGATTTAATTTTGGTGGACACAAGAGATGCTATGCTGGTTTTCCCTAAGGGCAAATCAGATAAAATTTCGGATCTTTTGAAAGTACTAAAGTCAGATAAACCTCAAATGATGACAGACTTTTTCTCAGAAACAAGAAACTGGGGTGAGTTTGAAGTTTTAAGAGATGGAAATAATTTTAAATCTAAAATTATCAAAGTTGATCCTGGACAAAGACTCTCCTATCAGTCGCACGTAAAAAGAGCGGAGCACTGGATTTTAATTAAAGGTGTCGCGGAAGTTACACTAGATGATCAAATCTATAATCTGAAATCTGGAGAACACATTTTCATACCCAAAGGTGCAAAACATAGAATTTCAAATAAAACTGATGAGCTAGTTGAATTTATAGAAATCCAAGTTGGCGAGTACTTCGGCGAAGATGACATTCATAGATATAGCGATGATTATGGCAGAGCCTAAGAAATCTGAACGGGGATCGGTATTGCTTAAGTTTTTTGATCGTTACGTTGGGATACCTTTGGTTTTCATTTTGGGTTTATTTACTTTATTCAGAAACAAATCAGCCCCAGCTCAAGTAAAAAAAATTGCCATTTTAAAAACAGCAGCAATAGGTGATACAGTTTTGGTCACGGCGATTATTAATGATTTAAAATTATTTTACCCTGATGTAGAAATAGATTTTTATTCTGGTGCTTCGAACTTTGCTTTTGCAAAACTCATTGGGCAATGTCGTAAAGTTATTCAGCTTCCAATTAAAAACTTTCCGAAGCTCTTCGAAATATTAAAATCAGAAAAGTATGACTTACTTCTAGATTTCGGAGCTTGGCCGAGAATTAATTCTGTGTGTTCTTTCTTTATTGATGCTGACTACAAAGTTGGCTTTAAAACACAAGATCAGTATAGACATTTTGTGTACGATAAATCAGTTGATCACTCTAATGAAATTCATGAATTAGAGAATTATAGAAATATAATTAGAAGCATTGGGATAAAAACAACTAGTGCCCCAGTAATTCCTGAGGGCGAAGTTCCAAAAAACCTCATGCACAATTTGCAACAGCCATACATAGTTTGTCATTTATGGCCGGGCGGTGAAAGAAGTGATCTTAAAGAATGGACATTTGAAAATTGGAAAAAAATAATATCATTTGTGCAGAGTAAGAATTATTTTGTTTTACTCACTGGTGGGAAAGAAGATTTAGATAAGAATTCTAATTTTCTAAATGCCACAGGAGTAAAGGCTTACAATATGGCGGGCACCACTGTATCAGAAACAATTGGTGCTTTAAAAAATGCAAAAGTCGTAATCTCTGTAAATACTGGAATCATGCATATCGCAGCTGGATTGAATGTACCAACGGTTGGATTGCACGGACCAACGTCAGTAAAAAGATGGGGGCCTGTCGGTAGAAATGTATGCTCTGTAATTTCACAACTCGAAGGCTGCCAATATTTAAATTTAGGATTTGAATACAAACCTGAATTACAATGCATGGAATCTATTAGTGCAGATGATGTAATAGATGCTGTAAAAGCAATCGTTTAACGCATATCTCAAAAATCAAAATTCTTATTAACAAAAAATAATTTCAAATTAAATTGAATTTATTTAATAAAATCCTTTATCCTTTTCTTCAACAAAAATTTTATCCAAGGGAGGATTTAATGAATTTATTAAGATTTTTCGCGGTTGCGTTCGTCTGTAGCTTTGCTTTATTTGCAAATGCCGAATACCAAATGGATGCAAGTCAATTTAAGTTAGGTTCGTTTGATTTCATAGCACCAGTTGTAAGTGATGAATCTGATGTATCAGATAAAGAAGCAGGCTTAATTATTTTTGATGCTAGCACGGAGCAATTTAAAGGATATAGTACCACAGGTGCTTTTGTTAGTTTATCAGCGGCTGGCGGCAACAGTGTAGTAGGTAGTCCGGGCTCGTCTGAAAAAGTAACAAGAGCTCTTTTAAATAATACACAAACTACAGGTGGGGTTACTAGTCAGTCAGGTAGTTGGATTACGTATAGTAGTTGCTCTGGAGCTGGAAACTGCACATATACTATTAGTGGATACTCGGCGGCGCCCGCTTGTGTGTGTTCACCGGACAACGTTACTGCAAATGTTTGCACAGTAAAATCAATTACAAGCACTACATTAAATGTAATCACGGTCGGCTCAGCTTTTTCAGGTGTAAATGAAAACAATACAAAAATCATCTGTATGGGGCCAAACTGATATAATTATTTAGCGTGATTCAGATTCGTGTAGTTAAGCATCTTTACCAATGAAGTAAGATGTTTCAAAGAATCGAGTCTGAAGCACGTCCTTATATAGACCGTGCTTATCTGTTCTTTGAGTTAACAAGAAAATGGCTACAGATGCTTTCGGGAAAAATCTAGATAGATATTTTGAAATGAAAGCTGGGAATGGGTAAAAATTTGATCCTTTTACAGAGATATTTTTAAAATATCCGTCCGCTTCTAAGAAATTAATAAAGCTTTTGGCTGTAAATCCTCTCACGTGAGGCCCCATCACTTCGATGCTTGTGGGCTGCATTCCGAATGCTAAGCCAACTCTATTGTGGAAGGATGCTAAATTAGGAACGCCTGTAATGATTATTCCGTCAGGCTTTAAAACTCTAGAAATTTCAGAGTAAATCCAAAAAATTTCTTTCGTATGCTCGACAACCTGATTGGCAACAACGATATCAAGGGATTGGTCGGCATAAGGAAACTTGTCTCTCTCGATATCGCAAGACTTAGCTTCTATGCCGTGCTTGGTGGCAATAGCAACATTGGGAGCATAATTATCTAATCCGGTAAGATGAACTTCAATATCAGCGGACTGCTTTATTTTACTTCTGATGCGCGTGAGATCTGTCCCTGAGCCCATTCCAATGTCCAAAACCTTAAGCGAAGTCTTCCCGCGAGAATAATCTCTAGCCCAAGTGGCAATAATGTCCCTGCCATAATTGAGTTCTACGGTATTTTCTTTTAGTTTTGTGAAGAATTGCCTTAGCATGTAGATCAAGCTAATATAATTTTTTAGGACTTTCAAATAATGGATAAGCTCAACATAACATTTGACGCACGAATGAGTGAACACTCAGGCATTGGTACGTACATAAAAAATCTTCTAAAAGAACTGGATAGAGATAAGGATGTTGAGCTTACGGTTATTTGTAAGTCAAAAAACAATTTAGATTTGAGTAACGTTAAAAAATTTCATTATTTAGAAACTGATATTTACTCCATCAAAGAACAATATGAGTTGATTAAGTTTTTTCCCAAGAAAGCAAAGAATAACTATTTCTGGAGTCCGCATATAAATATACCTTTGATGTATGGTTGCAAAAACTTAATTGTAACTGTACATGATCTACTCTTCTTTGAAGAAGACATATTTCCTCAAAATTTTTTCAAAAGAGCATATAGAAATTTATTTTTTAAATATTTATCTAAAAAATCTAAAATTATATTTACACCTTCTCAATTCACAAAGGATCTATTGAATAGGCGTTATCCAATAACGTCAGAAAAAACCGTGGTCACACATTTAGGTGTCAATTCTGAATGGAGAAAATCTCTAAGTCCAAAAAAGAAAAAAGAAATAATTTTTATAGGAAACATTAAAAAAAATAAAAACCTAGGTCTCCTGTTAAAAGCATTTAATCAAATCAAAAATCAAATTCCTCACAACCTTGTTATAATCGGGGCAAGCGAGAATATGCGATCTAAAGAAGATCTCACTCAGTTTGACATTAATGAAAAGAGAGTGGTGATTGAAGGAAGACTTTCGGACGTAGCTCTGGTGAATAAGATATCTGAGGCTGAACTCGTAGTCTGTCCGTCACTCTATGAGGGGTTTGGTCTTGTTCCTGTGGAATCTTATGCAATTGGTACGAAGGTTCTCTGTTCAGACATTCCTGTCCATAGAGAAGTTATGGGGGGCTTTGCTAATTTTTTCAAATCTGGTGATATAGATTCTTGTGCTCAAGAAATACTAAACTCTTTATCAATGCCAAATCATTTTAATAAAGAAAAATTATTTCAAAAATATGATTGGTATTTGACTGCTGAGAAATCAAAAAAATCTATTCTGAAAATTAATTAATTTTTAACTTTCTTTTAATTCTGTTCGAATATGAAATTGCAATGTATTTTGCTATATCAGTAGATTTTTTGTTCAGTAAGGGCTGTAAGCTTTTTTCAGAGACAGAATATTCTTTTAAAATATTCCAGCGCTTTAATGTCAGTTGACCATTCAGCATGGTTTCGATTTCTCGCATAGCCAATGAACGATACTGTGGATCGCTCAGTTGTTTTGCCAACACGACAAAGCTATATAAAAACATTCTATCATGATTTCGCTGCATGCTTTGTGGGTGAACTCTAATTTTTACCAATCTCTGATTTACATACGCCACAGGATATTTTTTTGTGATACGAAGCCACATATCTTGATCTTCGCATGACTTTAAATTTTCATCGAAAAGGCCCACGGCATCGAATACTTTTTTGGGAATTAAAACAGCGCTTCCACTACCGCATATTTGATTTTTAACGATAAGCTTTTCGTAAACATTGCCTTTGATTGCGGTATCAAGGTGGTAGTATTCGCTTTCATTTGGAAGTAACTGATCTTTCGTATCTACATAATTGCAATCCGTGTAGATAATCCCAAAATCGTTATCTAGCTCTTTAATTTTTTTAACCTGAGCTTCTAGCTTCGTGCTCTCCCAAAGATCATCAGCATCTAGGAGTGAAATGAACTCCCCACGAGCTGACTGTATGCCTAAATTTCTAGCCGAGCTAAGGCCTCCGTTTGTCTTTGTAAAAATTTGCACTTGAGGGTTGGTTTTATACTTTTCTAAAATAGCTTGTGTAGAATCAGTTGAGCCGTCATTGACGATAAGAAGTTCAAAATCTTTGTGAGATTGTTCGAGCACGGACTGAATTGTTTGCTCAACGTATTTCGCCCCATTATAAACTGGAATCACAACGGATATTAGTGGGGTGGTGTTCGTGTTTAACATTTTTATTCCTTAAGCTTTTATAAACCATTTTATCATCCAATTAAGAATGATATTTGATGCATTTGCGCATAAAGTCATGTGCCATTGATCAGTTACAGCTTTCATTTTAATGGTGCCGATAATAATATCAACTCCTTATGATAGGATCTGCTTTGCCAATCTCAATTATATTACCTGTATACAATGGAGCTTTGTACTTAAAAGAATCCATTGATTCGATCCTTAATCAGGAATATGAAAATTTTGAACTCATTATAATTGATGATGGGTCCAAAGATAACTCTTGGGAGATCATTGAATCTTGCGCAAAAAACCCAAAGATTAAGGCGCATAAGCAAGCGAATCACGGCCTGGCTGCAACTCTGAATACTGGTATATCTCTGGCAAAATATGATTACATTGCAAGACAGGATCAAGATGATATTTCTTTGCCTGGCAGGCTTAAAGCTCAAATGTTGTTTTTATTAAATAATCCAACTGTAGATCTAGTAGGGACTTGGGCTCAAGTGATTGAGGAAGATAAGTTGGTAGATCGATATTTAAAGCACGAGATAGAAGACAAAAAAATAAAAACATTTTTGCTGTTCGATACACCTTTTGTTCACACGTCTGTTTTATTTAAAAAAAAGGTGGCGATGGATGTTGGGCTTTATGCGACAGATCTGAATGTTCAGCCTCCAGAAGATTATGAATTCTGGACAAGATTTGCTCTTAAGCATGAGTTGGCTAATATTCCAGAAATATTGATCCATTACAGAGAAGTAAAAACAAGTATGTCTAGGCAAATCGGAAATACTTTCGCAAAGAATATGATTGCAGCGGGATCGATATATGCAGGCTTAATTACACAAGAAAAAGAGAGTCCTTCTGTTCTTACACAAATTTATCAAAAAGTACCGCTAACAAGCCGCATTTATCCTTTGGGTATTTTTTTGAAATACAAAAAGTTTTGGGAGAAGACCAATAAAGAAAATTTTGATTTTAGTTGTTCGGTTGCCAGGTACCACTTAAAGACTCTATTCAAAAATTATATAAAACTTAAATTATTATCAAAGCAATCATAATGAACTCTATTAAAATTCCAAATTATGGCGATACTAATTTTATAACTGGCATGAGGGCGTGGGCAGCGTTAATTACAGTGTTGATTCACACTGGGGGCGCTGGCTTAAGAGGATTGGGACCAATTGGTAACTATGTCGCGGACTTGGGAAGAACGGGCGTCTATACATTTTTTGTGATTTCAGGGTTTTGTGTCGCTCAATCATTTTTTCATTCCAAATCTTATAAAAATTATTTTTCAAAGAGATATCACAGAATTGCACCTTTATACTTTTTTTGGTTAACGATTTGTGGAATTAGAATTTATGCATCCACAGGGCTAGAAAGTTTTGATTTTTTAGACATTTTTCTACGTTATAGTTTTTTAGGATTCTTTAATTATAAAATTCAAAGCAACGGGTGGATCGGCGTGGAATGGTCCTTGCCTATAGAAATGTTCTGGTATGTATTTGTTCCTCCGCTGATGTTACTTTGCAATACTGTCAAAAAAGCAGTGGTTTTAGTGTTATTCAGTCTACCAGTAATATTGGCTTTGAAGTCTACTTTGAATCACATATTAAAAGACACGGGAGTGGATGTAGGCAACTTCTACCACTGGAGCCCGATACCATATTTTTTCTCATTTTCTCTGGGAATATTGGCTTTCAACATTCGACAGAGCTTATCTAAATTTTTTATTGATAAGAAATATATTATTAATTTAAATTTCTTTGCACTTGCTGTCTATATTCTACTGGCTAGCTATTCTATCAAAGTTCAAAGATACGAATTTTTTATTATTTCGATTTTTACATTTCTAGTATTATCTTTTGGGTCCCATACGAATATAATATTGAAAACTTTATTCATTCCAAAGCCCATTCAAGTCATAGGTGTTTTGAGTTACGGAATTTATTTATGTCATATTCAAGTTATGGGAATGTGGAATAATTTTTCTAGCTTGATCCCTAATCCTACAGTTAAATTTTTAATTGTAGCGGCGGGATCAATTTTTGTCTCATTTCTAACTTATAAGGTTATTGAGCAAGAAAAATATAAATCAATTTTCAAGATCAAGACCTTGAATAACTAACCGAGCAAACTCTTCAGGCAGAAATTTTTTAAAGGCATCACTTTTTAAATACTCTTTACCTGCTTCAATATATTTATTCCATTCGGATTCATTCATGTTGATTAGCGCTTGAATGAGTTCTGGAGTAGAAGAATATTTTCTGCGATCCACGTATGTTTGCGGAGGAATTACCTTTTCTATATTTGGATCACCCCAATATATAGGAACACAGCCAGCTCTTAGGCAATCAAATATTTTTTCTGTGATATAGCCGGGCTCGCCCAATAGATTTTCATAACAAAGTCCAAAACGGTAATCAGGATATATATCAAACTTGGAGTCGACGACCCCTTTCCATTGTGGATAGCCTTCCCAGCCTGGGCCATAGTGGTCAAAGCTTTCAGGGAGGTTGTCTCTCATATACTCGATTACAGTCTTTCTTTCAGAGTAAAGTTCTCGAGGTTGATTTGAAGTTTTATTTCCTGAAAAATTAACTAGTAATTTTCTATCGTTAAAAGATTTACCAGGAGATAAAGGAGAAATTTTGTAAGGTTGCGGCCAACGCACTTGTTTGTAGATAGAATTTTTTTTCAAAAATCGATCATTCCAAGTGAAAACTCTTGGGAATAGTTTATGCAAGTCTTCTCGGTCATTTTCAGGTACCACTACAGAAGGTTCCCATATCATCAGGGCTAGTTTTTCCTGAAACCCATCACGTAGTATTTTTTTATACAACTTTGGAATTATAGTAGAATTTTTCACCATGGCCTTAATGCGCTGAAGATTTAATCTGAAGCGGTGAGATGGTGAGCGCAATTCATCAGGCATGTTCATAAAAACAATTCTATGTGCGCTTTTTAAATCAAAATTAGCTTTGTAAGTTGTTGTGGCTACATACCCTTTCTCATGGAGGCGGGCACGCAAATAGTACCAAGGAGCATACAGCTCATTCTCTTTATCTTTAATTTCCTCATCGCTTCCAAACATACCACTATGCAAAGGCGATGGAGGGTGAAAAAGAATAGTTTTCATGAAGTGTAATCTACCTTAGCTCAGAGGATTTCCGGTAAGTCCTCTAAAGATGTTGATTGTATCCTTTATGCTGTAATTTAGAGGATATTTATATTCGAAGTTTGTTTTTTTAAATTTATCACCGTTCACTTCGTAAGATAGCTCATTCATAATCTTCGATTTTGTAAATTCAATTTTAAGATCTGGTATCTCTAGCTGGATCATTTGTACAATGTCATCGACAGTGTGATTTCCATTAACAATGTTATAAGTTTGGTTTTCAAATAATTTCTTCTCTACAATATGGGTGAAAGCTCGAACACAATCGTTCAATGATAAGTAGGGTCTTTTTTGATGAAGAGCTGTTTCCCAAACATTAATAGGCTTTTTAACAACGGCGTTCCAGCAGAAGCTGTTTACTGCTGTATGGAATCTCATTCCAGCAGATGTGCCCGAAATAGTTCCAAGACGACAAATCGAATATTTTAAATTTTGTTCTCTACCTAATTGCTTAATAAAATCTTCTTCTTTAAGTTTAATTCTCGAATAAGGGCTTTGAGCATTGAGATCTTCGCCACCAGCAGTTTCATCGATTTGACTCTTTTTAGTGGAGTACACACTGCACGTTGAAGGAAAAATCATTGGTACAGAAGCCTTAGCGCAAAATTTCGCTACGTTAGATGACATTGAAAAGTTAAGGTCTTCGTACAAACTAGGATTCTCAGCGCTTTTAGAGGGTTCAGTGAGTGCTGCTAGATGTATTAGAGCATCTGCTTTATCAATGTACGAAGAAATATCATCTTTAGCCACATCTAACTCTACAAATTTGTAAGTGGCCTTTTTTGATTCCAGATTAAAAAGCGATGAGTAGCGTTGTGTAGCTAGGTTATCAATCATGATAATTTCAGGATTTGAAATACTATTTGGAATCTCTCTTACAAGTTGCGAGCCAATATGTCCTAAAGCGCCTGTAACTATAATTTTCATAATTTTTTATCTACCAATTTTTTTATACCGTCACACACGTAATCAATTTGATCATCAGTCAAATTAAATGCACCTGGCAGGTTTATTCCGCGAGATGATATGTCGTATGCAATCTTGTTTTTAGTTTCATATGCACTTTGTTGATCGTAAGCAGGAAGAGACGAAAGAGGATAAAAAAATGGTCGCGCTGGTATTTTAATAGCATTGAGTTTCTCTAGTGCAATCTCTTTACTGATGTCATGACTCTTTCCAAATACTAGGCCAGTAATCCATGCGCCGTTTATGCCACCTTCGGGTTCCGGGTTAAATGTGATGTCTGGAATGTCTTTGAGTTTATTCTTATAAGATTCTAAGTGGTGACGCTTCATTTTTAGCAATTCATCAATTCGTTTAAATTGAGCATAACCGAGTGCTGCTTGAATGTTGAAAGGCATGTACTTATATGTGATTTCATAATTGTAGTAAGGTTTTCCGCTTGGTTTTCTTCCGTGATCACGCAAGAACATGCATCTTTCATATAATTTATCATCATCCAGCAGGAGCATGCCGCCTTCGCCAGTACAAATAGTTTTAGTGCGATGAAAGCTAAACACAGACGCTTTACCAAATTTTCCAGCTTTAACACCTTTATAAGTTGAGCCTAAAGCCTCAGCTGCGTCTTCAATCAGAACGAGTCCTTTTTCATCAGCAAGCCTTTGTAATTCATCAAAATTAGGCATATTTCCAAATAGATCAACTGCGATGATCGCCTTTGTTTTAGGTGTGATGCGCTCACGAATTGAGTTAACATCAATACACCAAGTTACCGGGTCAATATCTGAAAAAATAGTTTTAGCGCGAAGATAAGATATACCAGCAGTGCTTCCAACCCACGTGCAGTCAGGTACGATTACTTCATCATTATCACTAACACCAAGTGCCGTGAGCAAGAGGTGTAGCGCCGTTGTGCAGTTTGGAGTCATGATGCCGTATTTACGGTTGTGATAAGCTGCAAACTCTTTTTGAAAAATTTCGCAATAGTGATATGCATTTTCATACCAGCCATTTTTCAATGCATCCATAACATAAGAAACTTCAACTTCAGTAACGGAAGGGCCGGCAGCAAATATCTGTTTCATAACTATATCCTCGTTTTTCATGAGATTGGCGGACCACGTAGCCAATCAAACTTAATATCAGGCGAATCGTAAGGAATTCGAATTTCATCAGCGGGGTCATATGTATGAGACATCATATAAAATAGATTTACGGGTCCTTGAACCACTTTGCACCCGTGTGCAATTCCCGGAGGTACTTTCAAGATCTGCGGCCTTTGATTTTCGCCCACAACTAAGTCCATAGTTTGCTTGTAAGTTTTTGAATCTTTTCTCAAATCGCAAAGACCAATTCTCAAAACTCCAGTAGCAACATACCAGTAGTCTGTCTGCACATTATGATAGTGCCAAGCCTTGATCACTCCATTGTACATGTAAGAATGGCTCCATTGTCCAAAGCCGACATCTTTGAAAAAAGAATCTGTTGTTCTGATAAGCTCTCTAAAAAAGCCGCGCTCATCACCGTGAGTTACTAATTCTTTAAACTCTATTCCATCTATCATTTGTTCTCCGGTTTTTTACAAAAAAGAATATTTACAGAATTTTTTAAACGCTGATCTTCTGGAAAGTTATCCATTGGCATATCTTGTTCTTTACCAAAAATTGTAGGGTGATAAGTGGATTGAAAAGAGAAGTTGTACCCAATATCTTTGAAGAAAGACTTGAAGTTATTAAGATTAAAAAACCAAACAGGAATTTTTGATTCGTAATAGTTCTGAGTAGTTACGAAATCCTCAAAGCTTCCGCCTAAAAAATCTGTAAACAAGAAAAATTTTGGAGAAAATCCATTGAGCTTTGAAATGAGCTCTTTCCATTTTTCTACGTAATGAATACTCGATCCAAAGTGTATGACGTCGTAATTTGTATTTACATTAATTTCTGAAATTGATTTTACAAATTTTAAATTCTTATTATTTTTGAACACATCAGCGCCAGCCTTACAAACTTCTTCTGTATCTAAAATAGTATAATCAATGTTTGCCGAATCAGTTAGGCATTGTGAGAGAACAGCATATGTAAACCCTATGCCTCCTCCAAAATCTAAGATTCTGATGGGCCTAGATAGCTGAGCCTGTAGCGTTGCTACTAAAACAGGGAGATGGTTGTCGCGATGTCTTTTAAGAATAATGTCTTTTTCTAAAGATGAATTATCTAATAAAAATTTTTTTAATTGATCAACGTATCTTTGAGAAGCAGAAGTTGCTTCATAACCTTTTCCGGCTCCAGGACACTCTGAGAAACTTTTATAAGTGCCCTCCCAAATATACTTGTTATTTAAGTCCACTATATAACCTTTACCTCTGGAACATAAACAATCCACTTGCCGCCTTTGCTAACAAAGTCTTGTTCTTTTTCCATTATTTCTTTGGCATGATTCCAACCGAACAGCAAAGCGTAATCTGGATATTGAGATTTAAATTGATCAGGAGATTTCACAGGGATATGGACTCCCGGACTAAACTTGTTCTGCTTTAGTGGTGTTGTGTCGCTAATAAACTCAACTAAGTCCGGAGTGATATTGCAATAGTTAGTTACAGTAGTGCTTTTTGAAGTAGCTGCGTAACCTACAACACGTTTTCCATCCAGTTTAAGTTTTTTAAGAAGAGAGAAAAGTTTCTCTTTTGAGTTTTCAACATTCTTAGAAAACTTAATATATGTCTCTAGATTTTCAAGACCAATATTTTTTTCAAACTCAATTTGTTTTTTCACAGCTTGAGAAACTTTTTGGGCTCCCGCATGAGCGATAAAATATCTCATCGAGCCACCATGAGTCTCGATGTGCTCCACATCAACAAGTTCTAGCCCATTACGCTGAGCTAGGTTTGAAACTGAAAGTGCAGAAAAGAAGAATACGTGTTCATCATAAATTTGATCGTACGAAGTTTTTTGAATAATATCTCCTAAGTACGGATCTTCATAGACAAAGTAGCCTTTAGGCGATAATAATTTTTTAACACCTTGGTAGATGGAATTAATATTAGGAATGTGACAAATCACATTAGCAGAAAATATTAAATCAGCGGTACCGTTCTTAGATACAATTTGAGCTGCCAATTCTTTATCGAAAAACTCCGTTGTTGTATTGATGCCTTTTTCCATTGCGCATTTTGCAACATTGGCAGAAGGTTCTACTCCAAGATGGCGAATATTTTTATTTTTAAAATTTTGAAGAAAAATTCCGTCATTACTACCAATTTCTAAAACAAACGGATCTTCTTTTGGTAAAACTTTGTCTGATAATTTGTCTGCTACAGTTGCAAAGTGTTGTTCCATGTATTTTGAAGTTGAAGAGAAGAAAGCGTAATTTTCGTGAAACATCATTTTTGCATCAGGCTGACTGATCAATTGTGCCATTTTACATTCATTGCAAAAGCCAACACTCAATTCAAAAAAATATTCTTTTGAGAACTGATCTGGTGATAAAAATCCATTTGCGATGGGTTGATTGCCAAAAGATATAAATGATTCTAATTTTTTTTCGCATACTCTGCATGAAGTCGTATGTGGTTTGTTCTTTTTAAAAAAATCTATGATTTTATAACGATAAGATCTAAGAGCTATAAATGCTCCAGCGACTATAGCTACAACAGATTGGATAATTAGATTTCCGCTGCCAGGATCTAAGTAAGCCATTGCAGAATCGTGAACTAAAAAGAATAACGCACATAAGATAAAAAATGATTTCATGATGCCCCTTTGCCAATGCAAATTATCAACTTACTACACTACAAATCAAGAGGTAATTTCTCTCAATAAGAGGGTAAATACTCAATGTAATACCTCAAATCTTCTTTCGATGACAGAATGCGACAGAGGGCAATCCAATTGACAGGCTTTAGAGCATTATATTTATTGGGTGGTCACAACTAAAGGGAGTTCTCATGAAAACTAAGACCGCACCAAGTGGAAACGGGGGATCTGTTAATAAAGGCCTATGGAATGAGTTTTATGAGAAAAACAACGCCCCACTTGTGCCCTCATCATTTGCTCAAGAATGTCTTAAAATCATTGATAAAACGGGAATATTATTTGAATTAGGCTGTGGAAATGGCAGAGATTCGATCTTTTTTATCAGTAATGATATTCAAGTTATAGGCTGTGACAGCTCAGAATCTGCTATTAAACTCATAAATGACAATTATAAGAAACATATCGGAAATGAAAGTATGTTCATATGCGATGATTTTACTGCGCTAGACAACACAAAATACAAAGCAACTCTATCAACTGTATATTCACGCTTCACAATGCACTCTGTAACAGATAAAGCAGCAAGCAGCGCACTTAGCTGGGCCTTTTCAGCCTTGAAAAATGAGGGACTCCTGCTTATCGAGGCTCGCTCTGTAAAAGATAAGATGTATGGTGTAGGACAAGAAGTGGGTAGAGATGCCTTTATAAATCACCACTACAGAAGATTTTTGCGTAAAGAAGAGCTTTTGTCTGAATTAGAATCTCTGGGCTTCGTTATTGAAAATGTAGTTGAGAGTGATAATTTGGCGGTATATCAAAATGACAACCCGGTGGTTGTTCGTGTTGTAGCTAGAAAAAAATAATTATAAACTTTTTATTTTGATAATTTCCTCTGCACCTATTTCAGAGCTGTTTCCTATATTGAATACATTAGACTCTAATACGTCTTTAATATTTTTTTGATAAGTTAAATAATTAGATCTCAAATTCTCAAGAAGTCCATTTAACTTCTCAAACTCTCCTATTTGTAAGACCTTGCCAATTTTCTCTCTGACGCTAACTTCAAAAGGCTGAATCGATAATTCATTGTAATCAGGATTATTAACCTTAGGAGGCGTGTTTACAAAAATAACGGGCCTATTTAGAGTAAAGGCATAATCATAAGCGGCTCCAGACCAGTCTCCAATCATAACGTCAGAATCGTATAAATCATTTTTGCTATTCATATCTGTGATGATCGATAAACTTTTAAATTCTGAAAATACTTTTGCAAGCCTTTTTTCAAGATCAGGGAATCTTCGTGTTGTCATCGGATGAAGTCTAACGCTGAGATCATGTCCTAGATTTAAAACTTCTTTTACAAGCGAAAAATCTGGATCATTTTCGATGATAGAGCCGCGTCCCCAAGTAGATGCAAAAACAATCTTCAGTTTTTGAGCACCACTAAATGTAGAAAGGTTCTCTGGTTTATTCTTTAAAAGAGAGTCTAACCTGCCATACCCATGATGAAATATATTTTTTCGTTTAAGTTTATACACGTCTTCATTTTTTCTGATTTCTGTAATGTGATACTTGCTCGAGACGAATACTGTATCGTAATTATCAAATGCTTTCTTTTTATAAACCATGTGAGTAGAAACAAGACTATGAAAAATATAGATGTAATGAACTGGAAAATGAGATCTCTTCCACGCGAAACAATGCAAGTCTGGAAGAGTAGTTACACAGACCTTTGCATTAAGGTTTAAAAAAAGCAAAGTTCTGGCCGATCCTTCGCCAATGTAAAAGGATTTAAAATTTTTATTCTCTAAATCTAATCGTGGATCTTTTTTATCGGATGTTAAGTAGCTTACGTTTTGTCCTTTTTTTAAAAGAGATTCAATTAAGGGGCCAATGTGCGGCCAATCATTGACATTTTCAGCATAGAAAACTATTTCTCTGAAAGAGGAGGGCAGTGATTCAAACGCAGTTTTGTTTTTGGAACATGTTAGAAAATTTTTTATTAAAGAAATCATTTTATACACCTTAAATAACCATGAGGATTACACGAAAGTAAGAGTTTTTGATCAAAATAATTATCGATTAAGAATCTATCGTTTTTGTTCAAAAATTCTCTAAGGGCAGAAAGAGGATTATTATTTTTCCCCCATGGTCTTGATCTATTTACATTTTTTTCTTCTTTGTATTCAATAACAGTGCTGCAACAGATGATATAAGAATCTTTTGTGACCAAGTCAGAATAAAGATCAAGCTCCTTTAGAACACTGTTTTTGGTATGATTGGCATCTAAAATTAAAATAGTTCTGCTGTCTATAGGAATTTTATTATGAATAAAAATTCGAGTGTCTTGCTCGCAGGAATCCATCTCATACAATTCAATTCTTTTTGAAAGAGAGCCCTTTGATGACAGACGTTCCTTTAAGTCTTCCGGAATGTATTTATCTATCCCTATTACTTTTCCTTGCCCGAGAGCTTCGAGTACAGAAGCATAAAATAATAAACTCCCGCCCCAAGCAACGCCAGCTTCCACAATGTAGTCGGGTTTAACTTTGAAAATGATTTCTTGAATTGCAAATAAATCTTGCGGCAACTGTAGGCATGGTTCACCTAGGAATTTTGTTTGATGAATCCAATGATACTTGTCTGCATTGAAAATCAATGTTTTGGCATCATTCGCCAATGCTTTGTCTTCTGACATTTTTTGACGTTCTTGCTTTAAAAATTCTTCAAATTCACTTCGAGAATACATTTGTTTCCTAAATTATATTTCTTCAATATCCAGGGTTATGCGATATGTTTTTCCATTCAATCTCAACTGCGCAGTGTAATCTGGCGAGAAATCATGGGCCAAAATAGTTTTAATCAACTCAGTTGCAGGCAAACTCTTATCTAAATCAATAATTCTATCTTGAAGTAAGTCCGAACGCTTTTTAGTAAGTAAGTTCTGTTGAGCTTGAGGTTTCAATGTAATCTTTCCGCTTCTTATACCATCCCAATTTTCCTTAAACAATGCTTCGCAAGTTTCTACAACTTCATTATAAACTTTTTTACCCTTGTCTTGAAAATCATACGATACATTTTGCTGAACATATATATCACCCTCGTCTATTCCGCCGGATATAGAGTGCAGGGTTACGCCAGCAGGATGGCCATATTTTAAGGCCCAAACAACGGGATCACGGCCTCGGCCATAGGGTAGGAAGCTAGGGTGAACATTTAAGGTATTTTTTGCTAGTTCCAAGTCTTCTTTCTTAAATATCATACCTCCCCAGAGATTAAGGATCCAGTCATATTCTTTTCCGGATTTAATCAAAGTTTCTCTGTAAGACTTTGGAGAATAAAATTTTATATCTCTGCTGCGTAAATAATTTTGAATTTTTTCGGCATCGGGATCCATGACCACAAAATCATAATAGTCATCGGAGTAAGATTTTAAGAGAAACTGGATAAGATTCAATCCGATTTCTTTAGATGCAAATATTAATATGTTACAACTTTTCATTTGCTCCTTCCTAAAGTTCGACCTTTTTTCCAGGATGATCTATCTAGTACAGGACCTTCAATAACATATTCATCAAGCTGGGTGAAAAATGGTTCTCTATAGGTATTAGAGTCCCAATTAAAATATTTAAACAATCTTTTTCTATTTTTATCTTCGGTTAATTTATTAATGGGAGTGCCAGGGAAATTATTTTTTCCAGCTATGCCAATGAGGTCTTGAATAGTAGAAGGGATGTCGGTGAGCTCCGCGGGAGCTTTTGAAAACTTCAAATCTCCTTTGCTATTAGGAGGTTTAACGAAAAGGATGGCATTGGCGCTGCCTGCAAGTACGTCTCCGATGATATCTTCATTCACGGGTTCCATTATTGTTCTGTCTTTGAATCGTTCAATATTTTTTGAGTCCCACCCGGTCAAATTTACCTTTATTCCAGCACCATGATCAGAGTGAAGTATTATTGCGGAGCTATCGTAAATTCCATTTTCTTTTAGGGAATCAAACAGAGCAAATACACCTTCCAAGCTGCATCTAAATAAATCTGTAGCATTTTCTCTTTTCGGGAGTAGTACTTTTGAGAGTTTGCAGTTTGAGTCGACTTCGATAGGAAAGTGAGAGGTCAAAACGTGTATAAATTTGTAAGTTGGCTGATCGTGATCTACGGTCATATTGTTAGTTATATCTGCCAGAAAGCTTCCATGAGCAAAAAATGTAGTGTAATCACTAGGATTTTTTAAAATATTCGAGAATCTCCAATTTTGATTATTGTAAATTAATTTTTTAATAAAATGTGGAGAGTGTCTAAAAAGAGAATAATTAAACAGTCTTAAGGATTCGAAGTTTCCGCCCAGTCCAGCCTTGTAAGGAACAGTTAATTTCTGATTGCTTGTGCTTTTTCCTGGTGGATAAAGGTAGTATCCATGAAAAACATCTGTTGAATATCCATGATCGGCTAGAAAGTTGATGATCGTGTTTCCGTTAAAAGTAGACTCTAAGTATGAGGCCATATTCTGGTGATTTTCATAAGCACTGCCTGATAAAAAACTTGGCACGCTCATATGTGTTCCGCAGAATGAAGAAGTGGTATTTGTATAAAAAGTAAATCCGTCTAGTTTTTTTGAATAGTATTCTGGATCTTTAGCGATAACATCTTGGAGAATATCAGATTGAATTGTATCTAGAACAATTTGAATAACGTTATTTTTTTTAGAAAAACTATAAGTTGGACTTTCTTTTTTGTTTTTAAAAGGCGTTTTATAGTTTTGCCAAATCTGCGGTACCGAAATTAGAATCACGATAAATTGAATTGCCAAAAGAAGAGTGCAAGTTGTTCTGAGCGCACTAGAAATTTTATCTTTAAATTTGAAACAAGAAAAAATAAAAGCTAGCCAAATGAAGATTTCAAAAAAACCAAAGTGTGCATTGGCGCTCCAGTCGATTGGCTTCCCATTGAAAGTCCCATAGCTCCAGACAAAAAGGTTTGCTTGAGTCCAAAGGAGGATAGCAATACTAGATAAAAACGTTTGATAAAAAGTAAATATTTTTTTATTTAGCACTTGGCTTATAGTTATCAGAATTAAAAGAATCAATAATGCGGGCAAAAGATAAAATTGAAATAAAGAAATTAGTGAGTTTGTGAACTCGTTGGAGTTGCCATTATAAATTACTGAAGGTCCTGAGAAGAATATCGTAAAAACAATAAGAAGAGCCGCCGGCAAAACTAAAAATAATTTACTCATAATTGAAAGTTCCTGATGAGAAAAAAATTAGCGCGACACATTATTATCCCCAACGATATGGCCACAATGTATCGAATAATGTATTGTTAAACAATACTTTTATGAGAGCGAACTTGAGTGAAATGAGTGTCATTAAAATGGGTAATAATAAACCAAAAGATAGTCCAAATTTTCCGAAAGTCTCCATTGGCCTTCCTACCTATAATCGCCCAGATTTTCTAAAACGCAGCATTGAAAACCTCGGTAAGCAAACCTACGCCAATTGGGAATTGATTGTATCTGATGACAGTCGCAGCGGTGCTGAGAATAGGCAAATTGTTGAGCATTTTCAAAAGCTAGGTTTCAGCATAAAATATCATAAGCCAGATAAGAATTTAGGTGCTGCGCTCAATCACAAAAGGGTTCTGGACTTATCAGATGGGGAATACTTTTTCTGGGCCTCAGATGATGACTTGTTTGATTCGAGATACATAGAGAAAGGCATAACGGCGTTAATTGAAAACCCTGATGTCTCTTGTTGGGCGTGTTCTTTTGTTAATGCGAATTCCTTTGGGCATGTCACAAGAACTTATCCCAGTATGAAAAGATGGACTTCAACTAAAAGTAAATTTTTAGATCTACTCAAATACCTCTCAGAGCCTGAGGGCCTGGGTAAGGCTTTAATTTTTCATGGGATTTTTCGTACTGAATCTTTGAAGAGCGTAGCTAATAAATATTTTATTTCCGATAGAGATCACGCCTCGGATTACCCTTTTGTATTTAGCTTTTTAATAAAAAATAAAGTTCTGGCTACTGATGAGATTTTGCTATTTAAGACCATAATCGATGAGAAAGATTCCGCGGACGTGATACCCGTGGTGCAGCAAACTTTGCGGCCTTCTTGGGGTACTTTTTATTTCCAAAATTGCCATCATCATATTTATGAATATATCAAGGCATCTAAAGGCAGCCCCTATATGTTTTTGGCGGCTATTGTAATGATATGTCGAGTGCCAATCGCGTTTAGAAATAGGTATTATCCCTCTTGTAAGAAGCTCTTTCTGAGAGCGTAAACCCTATTGCGTCGCACTATTTACTTTGCTTTGCAAATGAATCAATAATGCGGACGTGGCCAAAATAGTTAATCTCAAATCCATAGAAGATAAGCGCGGAACCCTCGTTATTGCTCAAGACGAAATACCATTCTCAATTGCGAGAGTATTTTTTATTTACGGCACATCTGAAATGCGTGGTGGCCATCGTCACATAAGAAATCGAATGGGCCTTATCGCGCAGCAAGGAAGTGTGGAGGTTTTTTGTCAGAACAGTACGACTGAATCTTTGCATACACTGAGTAATCCGAGTCAGTGTCTTCTCGTAGATCCGGAAGATTGGCACACCATGAAATTTTCTAAGAATGCAGTCCTTTTGGTTTTAAGCTCTGAGAAGTACGATGAAGAAGATTACATAACGGATAGATACAGATGATTGATTATGAAAATCTAGCACGCTTGAACGCGCCTTTTGTTTCTGAATTAGAAAAAGCTTTTTCGGATGTGTTAAAGAGTGGTCAATTCATACTAGGGCAGCAGGTAACCGAGTTTGAGAAAGAATTCTCACAATATTTCGGTAGCAAATATGCAATCGGATTGAATTCAGGTTTAGATGCTTTAATTATCCCTCTGGTGGCTTTAGATCTACCAAAAGATTCAGAGGTTCTTGTTCCCAGTAATACTTACATTGCAACGATATTGGCAATTATGCAGGCAGGTTTAAAACCGATTCTTGTGGAGCCAGACATCGAATCTTATAATATCTCTCCGAAAAATTTAGCTAAGGCCATTACGCCACGCTCTAAAGCAGTAATGATTGTTCATCTCTATGGGAACCCATGTGAGATGGAAGAAATTGTAAAAATTTGTAAAGAAAATGATCTGACTCTTATTGAAGACTGCGCCCAATCTCATGGAGCAAGATTTAAAAATAAAAAAGTTGGTACTTACGGCATAGGTTGTTTCAGTTTTTATCCTACTAAAAATTTGGGAGCACTTGGAGACGCGGGTGCTGTCCTTACTGATGATCAAGTTCTTTATGAGAAGATTAAAAGCTTAAGGAATTATGGATCAAAAGTTAAATACCATAATGACTATATTGGTTACAACTCTAGGCTCGATGAAGTTCAAGCTGCATTTCTCAGGGTAAAATTAAGAAACCTTGATAAAATCAATGCACACAAGAAGAAGCTTGCTGCAATTTATCACTCTGAGTTGGATAACAAATTCATAAAGCCAAAAGTGGAATCTCACCTAGAGCACGTGTACCACATATACTGTATTCGCCATCCAGAAAGAGATAAGTTGAAGAGCTACCTTTTGGATAATGGGGTTAAAACAGAAATTCATTATCCGATTCCTCCTCATAAACAGGTTGGATATAAATTTTTATTTGAAAATCAGTCGTACCCACTAAGCGAAGAAATTCACAAAACTGTTTTGAGTCTTCCTATTTCTTACTTCCATATGGAAGAAGATATTCTCAAAGTATGTAATGCTTTGAACAAATTTTAAATTTATTTCATATGTACAACTTGATCGGCCAATTCGTGAAAAGAATCGCGATGAGTTACAATGCACAAGATACTAGTTTTCTTAAGCTCCCTAAAAAGATTGATAATTTCCTTTTCAGTATCTTTGTCTAAATTTGATGTTGCTTCATCTAGAATAAACACATCTGGGCGACGTAAAATTGCTCTGCAAATCGCGAGACGCTGCTTTTGTCCAGCTGAGAGTGGAGCGTGTTCGTTTAGAAATTGATTTAAGCCATCGTTCTCCGAATTAAATATTTTGCCCACACCAACTTTCTCTAGAATGCTGAACATTTCTGTGTCAGTTAATTTTCCATCATAACCATAAGATAAATTTTCACGAACTGTGCCAGGAACAAGGAATGGTTCGGGGCCGACATATCCTATTTTCTTAGAAAACAAAGTATAGGATTCAAAAATATCTTCATCGTTGTATTTGATGAGCCCCTCTTGGGGGCGAATGATTCCTAATAAAATGCTAAGCAGAGTACTCTTTCCTACTCCTGACTCGCCAACAATCACACAGCATTTTCCCTTCGTAAGATTTATGCTGATATTCTTAAAAAGATATTCACCTTTGCGGTATCCAAAACTAACCTTTTGAATATCGATATTGTTAATGGTAGCAGGCGCCTCAGTTTTTTCTAGAAGATTATTCTTTGTACGAATATCCTTTAAATAAAAATTAAAAATTGAAACGATATAGGGAGTTCTGTACTTAAAAGACGAATAAGCAGTGTGGAGTTCGCTCGAACACTGTGTGAAGCGAATAAATATATAGAAAAATGACAACAGTTTCATTGGCTCTGTTTTTAAAACACCCGTGCTAAAATAACTGATGGAAGATAGCGTGAGAAGTCCTAGAAAAACGGGAGCAGCTCCAAGTAGAGCGTCAGTTTTAAAATACGAATTAGAATGAACTCTATAGTTTTCTAAAGATTTGTTTGCTTCTCTAATTCTTTCGTCAATTTTATTATAAATTTTTAAGAGCAAATTATTTTTTAAAGAATTAATTATTTCGGAATTAAGAAACTCAAATTCTTGGGTTACGGCAATTCCATATTTTTCCGATAACCTAACTAATCTTAAAAAAGGATAGAGGAGAACAAACAATATAAATACACCGAGAATCATTTCAATCGGGGCTAAGTACATACCGAGAAGAAAAAACAATGTCCCCGAAAAGCTTGTAACGATCATATTGATCAGCAGCTGTATGAAGATACTTGATTGAGTAATGGCCTCTGAAAACAAAGAAACCACTTCTTTGGAGTTGATATTTTGACCTTCGCGAATTCCTAATGAAAATATTCGAGCCCTTTGCTCACAAGAGAATGTATTTTGGGCCACCATTCCTAAAAATGTTTTGAGAAAAAGCATGCCAGAGCGGATCAAGCCAAAGCTTAAAAGAATGATTGATGCATTCAAGACAGAGGGACTTACATGAAAAGGCAAAAAAGTTAAATCTGCTTTAACAAGTCCTATTGAGACTAAAAAGAATTGCAGAACGAAGACAAAACTAAAATCCGCTAGAAACCACAACATTCCAATTACAGTAGATGCTCCTAGATACGAAAGTACTTTGGGCCCTAGGAAAGCTTTGTAAATTTTTAATTGGTCAAACATTTTTAGCCTTTGTATTCTTAGTTTTTACTTCCCAATCGTAGGCTGTACGGCAAATAATTTCTAAGTTGTCATATTGAGGTGTCCACTGCAAAACCTGCCTCGCAGCACTAGCCTCCGCAACTACAGAAGGGCAGTCACCAGCCCTGCGAGGTGCCTCCTTAGTAGGAATAGAATGTCCAGAGACTTTCTTCATTGTGTTGATGACTTCTCTGACAGAGTGACCGCTACCATAACCGAGATTTAGGATTCTAGGTTTTCCATTCTTCAATAAGTATTCGAGGCCTGCGATATGAGCGCTTACGATATCCTCGACGTGAATATAATCTCGAACGCATGTTCCATCGGGTGTAAGATAATCACTACCAAAGACATACATACTCGCCCTTTTGCCTGAGGCAACCTCTGCTGCAATTTTAATTAAGTGGGTTGCATTTTCTGTAGCTTGTCCAAGTGTTCCATCTGTTTTTGCTCCAGCTACATTAAAGTAGCGGAAGATTATAGTTTTCAGATTTGATTCGAGAAGAGCTTTTTCAGTTAATACCTTAGATTCGCCATAGGGGCTAATGGGAGCTAATTTAGTATCTTCAGAAATAGGCTCGCTATTGGTATTTCCGTATACGGCTGCAGTGGATGAAAACACAAAATTTTTAATTTTATATTTTTCACAAAAATGAATTAAGTTGAGTGATCCGTGATAATTATTTTCTAAGTAGATGTCTGGTAGTCGAACGGATTCTTCTACTGAAGTTTTTGCAGCAAAATGAATTACGCTTTCGAAAGTATTATCTTTAAAGACTTTCTCTAAAGAAGTTTTGTCCAGTAAGTCCAATTGATAAAATTTAGCTTCTGAAGGGACAGCCCATTTGTAACCAGTGGATAGATTATCTATAACGATGACTTGGTAGTTCTTATCTATTAAAAATTTCGCGGTGTGTGATCCAATGTATCCAGCTCCGCCGGTTAATAAAACTGTACTTTTACTTGAGTTGGACATTTTATGTTCCAAAAATTTTTTCAAACACTGCTGGAAGTTTTTTAATTTCTTCTTTCATGTCGATATGATGGTTGCCAATAAATAATCCGTTTTGATCAATCCATTCTGCATTTGGTAATGCACCCGAGATTTCATAATCAAACCATTTGAGCACTTCGTTTTTGGCAAAGTTTCCAGCAACGATTGGGCGGCACTCTACTCCCAGTTCCGTAAGCTGATTTGCCAATTCAATTCGATTTATTGGAGAATTTTTCTTTAGAACAAGACTGAATCCAAACCAGCTGCTCTTGCCAATTTCTTTTTGGATGGTGAAGTAGGGATGGTTGTTAAAGAGTTCTTGGAAGATACTGGCGTTCTGCCTGCGCATGTTAATAAATCCAGGCAACTTTTTAAGTTGTTCTATTCCAAGAGCGCCTTCCAGCTCTAGAGGGCGCACATTGTATCCGGGAAGAACGAACTTAAATGATTCTTCGAAAGCGTTGTCACTTTTAGTTCCGGAGACGTGATTGTGCTTAGGCAGGTTTCTCGTCCAGCCATGAGCTCTCAAGCACAATAGAATATGATAAAGCTCCTCATCATCGGTGCAGACAATACCGCCCTCCATTGTAGAAATATGATGAGAAAAAAAGCTACTGAAAGTTCCCATAACCCCAAAGGTTCCGGTTTGCTTTTCGTTAAAAGTAGCGCCTAAAGATTCACAGTTATCTTCAATGAGAGTAATATCTTTTCCAGAAATCATATCGTTGATTTTTTTGAAATCATTTGAATTACCCAAAAGATTAACAGTCATAATAAGTTTAGTTTTCGGAGTAATTGCTTTTTCTAATGCTTTTAAATCAAAGTTTAAGGTATCGACATCTATATCAACGAATTTTAGTTTTAGACCATATTGATACAGCGGATAATAAGTCGTGCTCCAAGAAACTGCGGGAACAATAACTTCATCTCCCCGTTTAAGTGGATTATTTTTTTTATAGAATAAAGCAGCGACCATAAGAAGATTTGCAGTTGAGCCAGAACTGCACATTATGCTGTATTTGCTACCGAGGTATTTAGAAAAATCTCTTTCATAATTGGCTACTTGCTGCCCCATTGTGAATTGACCAGAATCAATCACGCGATGCATAGCCTGAATTTCTTTTTCATCCCAACTTGGAGAGGCTAATGGAAAATTGATTTTCATTTTGAAACCCCATTTTGCAAATAATAATCGTAAGTTTTCTTAATTCCTTGCTCGAGACTTGTTTTTGATTTCCAACCCAAACTTGCGATCTTTTCGATAGAGATTAGTTTTTGTTTCATGCCGGTGGGCTTAGTTAGGTCATGTTGGAAGTCGCCGGTATAGCCAATGACTTTCCCGGCGGCCTGATAGTAGTCATTCACTGAGTGATCATGTCCAAGTCCAATATTCATTACGTCCGGAATTTTTTTTATCATTGGAGCGAGATAAAAAATTGCATCAGCCAAATCTGCAGCATCCATAAACTCTCTTCTTGCTAAGCCGTCGCCCCATATTTCAATGGATGTTTTATTTGTTTTTGCTAAGTGTGTTTTGTGAATGATAGCTGGTACTAGGTGAGAGTGTTCTGGGTTGAATTTGTCGTGTCTTCCGTAAAGGTTGCAAGGAATCAAAGTTTTGTACTGAAAGTCTGGATGCTGATTGCGAATGTATTGGCAAAGTTTTAACCCAAGAATTTTAGCTAAGGCATAACCTTCATTAGTCGGCTCAAGTTCTCCCGTTAATATTTGTTCTTCTCTCAATGGATTCGACGCATTTTTCGGATACATACATGAGCTTGCAAGATTCAATAGAGAAGGAATCTTTGCTTCGTATGCTGCCATTATCAGATTTCTATTAATATCTGTATTTTCAACTAGGAATGATACTGGATTTTTAATATTTGCCTGAATACCGCCCACGCGTCCAGCAGCATGAACAATCAAATCAGGTTTAGTTTCGATAAGATAATTTTTAACATGATCATAATCAAAAAGATTCATCTGTTGTCTGGTTGGAGCTATAACTTTGAGCTCTTTTGTCTTGGGATGCTCGAGAAGGTTTTTTCCAACCATTCCAGTGCCGCCAGTAATCAATATCTTCATTGATCAAGCCTCAAAACTTTTTTAACTGAGCGTCCTTCTTTTTCAAGAATTGCCAACTTGTAATCTGTTTCTGTCATTTCTTTTACAAGCTCTGCAAAAGTTATTTTAGGTTCCCAGCCAAGTTGTTTTCTAGCTTTAGTAGCATCTCCAAGAAGTGTCTCAACTTCCGCAGGACGGTAATATTCTGGATCGATAGCAACGATTGTCTCACCCTTTTCATTTACTCCAACTTCGTTAGGTCCAGAACCTTTCCATTCAATTTTCATATCTAAATTTTTTGCAGTTGCATTGATGAAATCACGAACGCTATATTGCACTCCTGTAGCAATCACAAAATCTTCAGCCTTCGGTTGCTGCATCATGAGCCATTGCATTTCAACGTAATCTTTAGCGTGACCCCAATCTCTTCTGGCATCTAAGTTTCCAAGAAATAATTTCTTTTGCAAACCAAGTTTAATTCTCGCCATTGCTCTTGTGATTTTACGAGTTACGAATGTTTCTCCGCGCAGTGGGCTCTCATGGTTGAATAGAATTCCGTTACAAGCAAAAAGTCCATAGGCTTCACGGTAATTCACTGTAATCCAATATGCATAAAGTTTTGCTACACCATAGGGGCTGCGTGGGTGGAAAGGTGTTGTTTCAGTTTGTGGTGTTTCTTTAACCAAGCCATATAACTCTGAAGTAGAAGCTTGATAGAACTTTGTTTTTTCATTGAGCTTTAAAATACGAATTGCTTCAAGCAATCTTAGAGTTCCGATTGCATCCGAATTTGCTGTGTATTCAGGTGCTTCAAAAGAGACTCCAACGTGACTTTGTGCCGCTAAGTTATAAATCTCGTCAGGTTGAACATTTTGAACAATTCTAATAAGGCTTGAGGAATCGGTGAGATCTCCGTGATGCAAGTAAAAATTATTATTTGTTTCATGAGGATCTTGAAAAAGATGATCAATACGATCCGTGTTGAAAAGAGAAGTTCTGCGTTTCATGCCGTGAACTTCATAACCTTTTTGTAAAAGCAGCTCAGCTAAGTAGGCCCCATCTTGGCCTGTAACACCTGTCAATAAAGCGCGTTTTTTCACGAGATCTCCCAGTTAGATTTATGAGTCAATTTATGGTGTTATGAGCGTCTTCTGTCAATAAAAGAACGTAGTGTTTGAGAGGCTGCGCTCCACGAAAACCATTGGAGAAGGCGTGGAACCATTTTGGTGGCTTGAATAAAGTTTTTCTTAGTAAGTGCCGTGTAGAACATACGAATGAGAATCGAGAAAAACTCGCGTTTTATCAATCCTGAGCAACTAGGATATTGTTGTTCCATTGCAGTTTTTAGCTGTGTCATATATGCAGTGGCCTCAACAAACCAATGATTTTTTGGGTCAAAATAGAATTTTACAAAATCTAGAGGCAACTTCAAATCGAAGCGATTCTGTATGTAGGAATGAGAGACTTTGTAGCTTGTTTCCATTTGATTTCCTCTCTGAGCATGAGAAATACTTTCGTCATGGATGCGGTAACGAAGTAGTTTCTCTGGTAAATTTGAAATTTTGTAACGAAAAGAGACTCTTGTCCAAAGGTCATAATCTTCTGCGCTCTTGTATGCGGGTTGATATTGGAATGAATTGTAGACTTCTTTGCGTAGCATTACAGTCGGGTGAAGGACGCATACGCTTCTTGTAAGGAGGCAAAAAATGAAGTTTGGATCTGCAGGGACCTCTAAAGATCTATCAATTTCTTTACCTTTTTTATCAATAAACATAATATTGGTGCCTACAACGTCAATTTCAGGATGTTTATTCAGAAATTGAATTTGTTTTTCAAACCTATCTTTTTCGCAAATATCATCGGCATCCATTCTACAGATGTATTTATTCGAAGCAGCAGCGTTAATTCCTATATTAAGAGTGTCAATTAGCCCCTGATTTTTAGGATTATTAATAATTCGTATCCTTGAATCTTTAAAGGATTCCGCTATTTTCAGGCTAGAGTCGGAAGAACCATCATTCAATAAAAGCAGCTCAAAATCAGAAAAGGATTGATCCAAAACGCTTTCTATAGCGCGAGCTAAATACTTTTCACTATTATAAATTGGCAGTAGGACACTCAATTGACTCAAAGCTGTTTCCTCGTATAATCTTCTATTCCTTATAAATCCTGAGATCATAGTGAGGCGTCAATGAATAAATTTATTTACATGGATATTTACAGATGCGGAAAAGTTGCGCGTGTTGCTGTTAATTCTTTTGTAAAACACTATCCCGATTTAGAACTTCATCTTTTTGGGGTCGCCGATGACTTCTTGTGGTTAGAGGATATGAGTTCAAAGGGACGTCTTGTCTTTCAGGATATTTCTAGCGACTCTGCGCTTCTTAGACGTTGGGATGTACATGGGCATTGGGGAACTGCTCATCTTTGGGCGAAGTTGATCCAAACTAGAAGTGAGAAATTTCTTCTTCATCTTGATAGTGATATTATCTTCCGAGGTCCAGCATTGGACCCTATTTTTAAAGCGATAGATGAAGGTTTTGACCTTGTGGGTTCTCCTCGCAATTACAAAAATAATTTAAATAAACGTGATGATATCAGATATCTTCCAGATTTGGTTCAAACGGCGATTTTTGCGTTCAATCGGGAATTGGTGTCGCAACATGAGTTTGAAGAATTAGTAGAAATGGCTCGTGGGCATTACAATCCGCTAGGTCATCCTGTAATTGATTTTTTTGATCCAGTGATGTTCGAAATCCTTAAAAATGGTGGAAATATCTGCTACCTTGATGTTGATGATTTTGGCGGAACCCATAGAGAAGGACATCGCAACAATCGCCACACGGAATTGAATAACACTCTTGGCGATCTAGGAACTTTGTTCTGTCACTATTCTTCTGTGGGATCTGGTTTAAAATACTTTCATGATCCTCTAACTCGAGTTTTCACTCCTAAATTTTATGTTCAACATGGGCTTATGAGGTATTGGTCATTCTGCAAATTCTTTTATAATCAAGACCTTCCTGTAAATACGGATAAACAAAAATTTGAAAAAGTTTATGAAAAATATAAAAGTGAAATGTCTATTGGCGTGGATTTAAAAGCCATTCAAAATGATGTAGACTGGATGAAATTAGAAAAAAAATACAATCCAAACTTACTGGGCAATTTAAAAACTTCCTTAGGAATTTTAGCGGAAGTAAACAAAAAAATTTCCAAGAAATTAAAGAATAAAATGAGGGCAAGCTCTTGAACAAGCTCGTTGTAGTTAACTTAATTGGCGGTTTGGGAAACCAAATGTTTCAGTATGCCGTGGGTAAAGCTTTGGCAAAAAAGCTGGGAGGTACTCTCAAAGTTGACATCAAAGGATTTGAAACCTACTTTCGCTCTTACGATCTTAATAATTTTAAAATTTCTGCCGTAATAGCAACCCAAGAAGAAGTGTCTTTTCTCAAATCAAAAAATTTATTTTTTAAAACTAAACATGTTTATAAAGAAAAAACTTTTTGTTACGACTCAACTGTGTTCAACAATAAACTTCCAGTTTATTTAGAAGGATACTGGCAGTCGGAAAAATACTTTAAAGATATTAGGCAAGATTTATTGTCGGAGTTTCAGCCAAAAAATTCTTTAAGTGAATATTCCCAAGGAATTTTAACGAAAATAAGATCTTCTAAGAACTCTGTTTCTATCCATATTCGTAGAGGAGATTATTTAAAACCTCAGAATCAACAAGTGCACGGAGTATGTTCTTTGGAATATTACCAATCTGCAATTCAGACTTTATCGGACGAATTTGGACAGTCTTCATATTTTATATTTTCCGATGATATAGATTGGGCAAAATCCAATTTAAATTTAAATGGAGATGCTACTTTTATAGACGAAAATACTGGAAATCGTAGCTTCGAAGATATTCTTTTAATGTCTGCTTGCGAACATAACATCATTGCGAACAGCTCATTCAGTTGGTGGGGTGCTTGGTTAAATCAAAATGCCAATAAAAAAGTCATTGCTCCGTTAAAATGGTTTGCAACTCAAAAAATTGAGTCTCGTGATATTTATGCACAAGATTGGACGATAAATAGTCTGTGATCTTACTTGGAACAAAGACCTCGAACTCTTCCTTTAAAAGAAAAATAATGAAATTTTGATTTTTTTATATTGAGTTGTACAAAATAAAGTATGGCTCCCAATAATGGTCGTAACAGTGCAATTAGTCTTTGAATCACTGGGGTTTGATTTATTTTATGCACACGACCTATGCCAGTACTGTAACTGTAGGCACGCTTAAATTCTTTTTCAGTATACTCGGAAGTGACTTGTGGATGGTACATGGTCAGCTCGGGATAATAATAAGCATCAATACCCATTTTTAAAGCTCTAATGAGAAGGTCGGTTCCTTCTCCGGCCCCGTAAGGAGTTGGAGCTCCAACCCCTAAAGATTCATTGAAACCTTTCAGTTTTATGAATAAATTTTTATTTATGAATATCGTTGCTTCAACGGCGGTACTCCAAACATTCCAAATACTTATTTTCGTATAGAGTGCATTAAAACCAACTACGCTCGTAATTCCATTGGAAGAAATACATTTCCCTGTTATCAAAGACCTTTCTTTGATGAGGTTAATCGCTTGATTCAGTGTATCTTTAAAGTACATACAATCATCGTCTGGGAAGGTTAATATATCCCCAGTAGCTAATTGGGCTCCGACGTTCCTTGCGTTAGACGCTCCAAGAGGCGCTGTCTTAATATGGTGGATTTTTAGTTGAGGATACTTATCAAGTATATTTTTTAGATCTAATTTACTGTTCTGATCGACGACAATAGTTTCAAAATTACTGTAAGTTTGCGTACAGAGGCTTTGAAGCATTTTATCCAGCTCAATTTGCCTGTTAATGGTGGGGATAATAACTGAAATCTTCATAAAACCTCATACTAGATACTATTAAATAACCTGTTGAGTTCGCAACGTATATTCGTGCAAAATTAAAGCCTTATATTATAAAATTGATTTCGGATTGAGTGAGATGATAGTTTTAATCCATCACAAATTATAGGGTAGTTCATGTTAAAAACATATGGTAAGCAGTTTGCGCTTTTGTTAAAAATATTTGAAGTAGCATTAGTATTTGCAATTTGGTTTGTAAGTTATCATCTAAGATTTCACGTATTCGACTCTCTAGGTCACAGCCAAGAAGATTTATTTTTAAGAGCAGGTGTTTTACTTAGCTTAATTACAACTTATTTTTATCATAAAGGCGGGCTATATAATTCCTATCGTCTTGAGGGTAGAAGAAGTGAGGCTTTTGCAATTTTAAAAGCAAATATTTTCTCTCTTTTAGCATTTACAGTTTTTCTATACTTCTTTGCGGAAATCAGACTCTCTAGAGTTTCTATTTTTACTTATTTCTTTTTATCCAATTTCTTAATTATTTCATACAGAATGATACTTAGAACGTTTTTCAGAAAGCTACGTCGTCACGGTAAGAACTTGAGATATGCGGTTATCGTTGGTCACGGCCAAACTGTTGAGGAGTACGTTCAGAGAATCTCTGGATTTAAAGATTCAGGTATTCGTTTT
>JAZKEU010000003.1:64307-138863 GCA_040386775.1 Bdellovibrionota bacterium
TGGGATGGATTGACTCAGATGGAGCTGCACAAAAGTATAATATTCCAGAACTCACAGGCAACATTATGAATCTTAGAAGCAAAATCACCATTGATTTTGTTGTTGTTAGTTACAGTAATCAGGATGCTAATAAAATTGGTCCTTTTTTAAAAGAAAACTTTAATGATGTTGTTCCATTTGTGGTTCTTCCTGACCTTACCTATTCATATCTGGGATACAGTGTTACTCATATGGCGGGAATGCCTGCGCTTTCTGTGAATCAGCCAGATTTTTCAACAATTGATATTATTACGAAGAGAATATTTGATTTTCTAGCAACAGGTCTTGGTTTATTAATCATTTCACCGATTCTTTTGATTGTAGCTATTTTAATTAAATTAGAATCTAAAGGCCCTATATTTTACGGACAAGAAAGAGTTGGCTTAGACGGAGAAAAATTCAAAATGTGGAAATTTCGCTCTATGAGAATAGGTGCTGAATTTGAAAATGGAGATGCTCCTGGGTGGACGGTTAAGGGGGACGCGAGAATTACAAAGATTGGAAAGTTTATCCGATCTACTTCCATTGATGAATTGCCACAGCTTTGGAATGTTTTTGTTGGAGACATGAGTCTTGTTGGTCCAAGACCAGAGAGAGATTTCTTTGTTCAGAAGTTCAGAAATGAAATTCCTGCGTACATGTTAAGACACAAAATGAAAGCAGGCATCACAGGTTGGGCACAAATTAACGGATGGAGAGGTGATACTTCAATTCAAAAAAGAGTCGAATGCGATCTTTATTACATCAACAACTGGTCAATTTGGCTTGATATCAAAATTATATTTATGACTTTCGCCAAAGGCTTTATTAATAAGAATGCATATTAATTAGCTTTTTGATCCTTAGAAAAATACTGATGATGAACTCCTACGAGTATTGCCCAAGTAAATATAAGAATATGATTCACTTCGTTGTCAGAGAAATTACACTGAGTAAGTCCGCCTACATAAAAATAAATCTGAGCTCCAAGTGCGCCTAAGGTCAAAACCTGAAGTTTGCAAAGCTTTGATTGTCTAAATAACTTATAAGATAAAATCACAAAATAGATACAGAACCATAAAAAGGCAATTGTCCCGGGTACTCCAACACCACTCATGATGTTTAAAAGGTCATTATGAGCATGACCATCAAATCCATCGTTAATATTTAACTTTTGGTAATATTCGCCAAGTCTTGTTCTTCCTCTTTCGAGTCCAACACCAAGAATTGGATTGTCTTTAAACATTTCGAAATTTGATTTCCAAAGATTGATTCTTTCGGTATTGCTAGCCTGAGTTTTCATATCGAAAATACTCATGGCTCTTTTTTGAATGGTTGGTTCAAACATCATAGGTCCTGCAACCAAGAGAGAGAATATAAAAACGAGCCCTGCTTTCTTTCTATCCAATATAAAAGTAATAATCATTGTTGCTACAAAGAAAGCGATCCATGCACCTCTGGTGCTACTTGCGATGATGGCCCCGATTGTTGCTACAGTGGCGAAAATAGGTAAAAGGTAGTTTTTTTTCTCTTTCACTTGTAAGAGTAGGGCCGCAAAAGCATAAATCCCCACCATACCTATGCAGTATGCGTAGGTGAGCGGAACAGAATAAAAACCAGTTGCTCTATAGAAGTCTCCAATCGCACTCAGATGCGAGTTGCTTGGGCGGATGATATCAATACGAGTAAACATTTGAATCATGCCGTAAATTCCAACCAGGATTGTAGCGATCATCATAGTTTTAAAATGTTTTTCTATATTGAGGGTAAAATATTTTTTTAACAAATATGAAAATGCGTACAACAAGAAAATCCAACGAACATTTCCAAGAGTATCATGAACTTGCGACCAACTTTGGAAAATAATATATGTAGCGACAAGAGACCATAAACCAAAAAATAAAATAGGAATATCTGGACCAATCTTCAGATCTTTGAAAGCATTTTTAAATCCGATTTTCTTAACATCAAAAAGAAAGTTAAAGAAAAACAAAAGCCAAATTGCATAGCCAAAAATTTCTTCACCTGCAGTGCTAGCTACAAAGCTCACTAAATAGAATGGAATTAACCAATAGAAAATCTTAGCCAAATAAATTACCCCAGGGATTTATGATAAAGAAAATCGAGAGGTTAGGCTATAATTTATTTTTAACTTCTAGAATACCACTTTTGATAAAAGTCCTTGTAGCATCCCGAAGTTACAGATGTGAGCCATTCCTTGTTAGATAGATACCAATCAATTGTGGACTTCAGGCCTGTGTCGAATCCAATTTCAGGTTTCCAACCCAGCTCCTTGTGAGCTTTGCTCGAATCAATAGCATATCTCTTGTCGTGGCCAGGACGATCTTTAACATATTCAATTAAAGACTCTGGTTTTCCGAGTAATTGCAAAAGCTCTTTTACGATTTTGATATTTTCCCACTCGTTGTCGGATCCGAAGTTATAAACTTCGCCTGAGATCCCTTTTGTCGCGGCCATCCAAATGCCTTTAGAATGATCGAGCACATGGATCCAGTCTCTGACATTCTTACCATCTCCATAGACAGGAAGCTTCTGGTTGTTGCTAGCTCTGTGGATCATTAGTGGAATTAATTTCTCAGGAAACTGATAAGCCCCATAGTTATTCGAACAACGAGTTGTAATCGTATCAAAGCCAAATGTGTGTTGATAAGAACGCACTAAAAGATCTGAGGAAGCTTTTGAAGATGAGTAAGGGCTATTTGGTGCTAGCGGAGTTTCTTCAGTGAATTTTCCCGTTGAACCTAGCGAGCCATAAACCTCATCCGTTGAAACTTGAACGAATCTGATTTTAGGAGAAGTTTTTCTAACTGATTCTAAAAGATTAAAAGTACCGAAAATATTTGTCTGGATAAACTCTTTTGGCCCTGTAATAGATCTATCGACGTGACTTTCCGCTGCGAAGTTAATCACCATGTCAGTTTTAGCAATCAAATCATCAGTAATGCTAGAGTCGCAAATATCACCTTTTACGAAAGTATGGCGATCTGAATTCAGAAGATCTTTGATATTTTCTAAGTTTCCAGAATATGTGAGAGCATCTAGATTTGTGATGTGAATGTTTTTATCAAACTTATGAAGCCATTTTACAAAGTTGGACCCAATAAATCCTGCTCCACCAGTTACTAGTAGTTTCATAGATACTCCTATCAATTCTATATATTTGATCAGCATAGACCTTCTATTTCATAGAACTAGATCCCTCAAGAAATAGCTTTAAGGCGCGCCGCAATAAGTAATAATATAAAATACGAAGCATTTCCTAGGGGAAATGAAGAATTCTTAAGGATTAGATTTTAATTTATTTATAATCTTAAAGATTTTTCGTGGCGGATTCATCGCAAAATATCTTAAAGAGAACAATAATCTTTGAGCAGAGCTTGTGTTTTTTGAAGAAGCGGGATGCCCTTTTCCATTGATAGCACGACCTCGTCTCCCATACTGGGGAAGTTGATAATATTCCTCAGGAGATTTTTTCCATTTCTCAAATTTACTGGCAAATTTATCTTTTACAAAAAATAAATTGTCCCCACCATTAGTGCAATGAATGAGTGAATAACCAAACTGTTCACACAGTTTGTTGAAAGATGCAAAAGAAGCGCCAAAGTAGTCGTCACCACTCCAAACAAATGAAGGATCATAATTAATTTTAAACTCAGTATTTGGTCCATAACTGCTATTGAATTCCACACAGATAATTTGAGGTATATAGTTTTCCAGAATTTTTTCTAGAACATAATAATCATTTCCATCTATATCAACGCATAAAAATCCTAAATTTTTAGGAACATTCCCATTTTTAAAAAGATCAAGTATGTTTTCTTGAGTTATAAAAGAATTTTTTGTGATTATACTTTCACTATCTTTATATTTTTCTAAAAGCTTAGGGGCAAGAGAGGATGAGGCCTCAATTAGAAAAGCTTTCCAATCGTGATTTTCAATTAAATTTCTAGTGAAAGAATGGTTAGAGCCATCACCAGCTCCAAACTCAACGCAAAATTTAATAAGATCTGATTGGCCTATTTTAGTAATGATATATGCTATTAAACCTTCTTCCACAATTCCATTCACAGGAGACAGTTTTTTTTCATATTTACTTAACGGTAATGTTTTATGAAAAAATAGCACTATTGAATACCCCTCCAGATAAAATGGTAAATATCAGAATATCTCCAGTACAACAACGTTTTAGTTGAAGAGCAAGTTAAGGTCGAAAATGAATATCGAAAAGCTTCTCTTCCGGGCGAAGTGAGCATAGGAAGTTTTCGTGCATCAGCGTTAATCCTATTTAAAAGTCTTAGTTTTTCATATGATCATATGAATTTTATTGAAAAATAGTGTAAAAAATGAGATTTTATATAAAATTTCACTTGATTGTAGGAAGCGCTATGAATGCTAAAACTGTTAAACTTGGCAAATTTATCCGTGAGCAACGAGAGTCCAGGGGAATCTCTCAAACTGATCTGGCCCATCTTTCTGGGACTAGCTTGAATTTTATTAGCCAATTGGAAAATGGGAAGGAAAGCGTTCGAATCTCCAAAGTGTTAGATATTTTGAGTTCTCTGGGGATAAAAATAAAGCTTTCTCTTGGGAAAAATGAAATTGAATTATGAGTAGTAAAAACATCAATGAAATTGTGATTCAAAAGAACAATATCAGGGCCGGTGTCTTGCGTAGAACCAAAGATGGCGCAGAGTTTGTTTACGATCAAGAATATTTTTCTTCCAAAGATTCTGAGGCGGTTTCATTTGGTTTACCTAAATCCCAATTTGTCCACGCAGTTCAAGGAGAAAACCTTCATCCTTATTTTGCGGGACTGTTGCCAGAAGGTTTAAGGCTTAAGGCTATTACCGAGAAACTTAAAACCTCTCCCAGTGATTACTTTTCTATCTTTGCTGAAGTCGGTTTTGATTGCATTGGAGATGTCACGGTTCAAAAAGACACTCCTAAATTAGAATTTATACGCAAATGGGCTGATGTGGATTTTTATGAATATTTTTTTGAGACTCTAAAGAGCGATTACTTAGAAAATACAGCATTTGCCGGCGTTCAAGAAAAAATTTCTGCATCAATGATCAGTCTACCAATAAAAGGTTCTTCTAGAAATAAATCTTATATTTTAAAATTAAATTCTAAAGATAAACCCAGATTGATCTATAACGAATATTATTGCTTAGAACTGGCAAAAAAATGTGGTTTGAAAGTGAACAAGACAAGGCTCATACCAGACAAAAATAAAAATCATGGATTATTGGTCGAAAGATTTGATCGTTTGTATAATATAGATCAGAAAAAATTAACTAAAATTCATCAAGAAGATGCTTGTCAGTTTTTAAATCAATATCCCGCAAACAAATACAGGTTGTCTTTCCGCGAGATACTGGAGCAGATGAATATCTTGTGCACCTCTCCAAAAATTGAAATACTCAAGGCCATTGAGCAATATATTTTTTCATATTTGATTTGTAACGGAGATATGCACGCAAAAAATATCAGTATCATGGTTGATCCGAAAGATAAAACCATAGTGTTGACTCCGGCCTATGATCTCATCTCCACTCTGGTTTATGGTGACGAAAATATGGCTTTAAAAATAGATGGAAAAGATAAAAAGCTAAATCGTAAAATTTTTGTTAGTTTTGCTGAGGCATTTGACATTCCGAGTATAGCTATAGAATCAAAGATTGAGGCTCTCCTAAAAAATGTTTCTAAAAATAAAGGTATTTTGAAAAAAATTGGCTTTGAAGAAAAAAAAGAAATTTATCTGTTTAAAAATATCAATGAAAGATTGAAATCCTTAAGTTAAAGAATAAGATATACAAGAGAGTAGGGAGCATTTATGAAAAAAAGAGTGGCAGTTATTTTTGGTGGAAAATCAGCGGAACACGAGATCTCTCTGATGTCGGCAAAAAATGTGGTGAATGCGCTTGATCCAAAAAAATACGAAGCGATTCTTATCGGTATTAGTCCTGAGGGTCATTGGAAATATCTCAAAGAAGCTCAAACTCTTCTGAACTCTGGCAAATTGACAAAATTTTTAGACACGCAAAAAAACACGAAAGAAGTTTCCGTAGTTCCTGGTCAAGAGAGTGGGTCTTTGACAACGGTAGATGAAACATTCAAGATCGATGTGGTTTTTCCAGTTCTTCATGGTCCTTTTGGTGAAGATGGAACAGTTCAAGGGATGTTGAAGCTTTTAAACATTCCCTACGTCGGCCCCGATGTTTTAGCGTCGAGTGTTTCTATGGATAAAGACGTAATGAAAAAACTTTTGCGAGATTCAAAAATTCCTGTGGCTCGCTGGGCCTGCTTCAGAAGGCACGAAGCTAAAGATTTTCCTTACTCAAAAATTTCACAAGAACTTGGGACGACGGTATTCTTAAAACCGGCGAATATGGGTTCATCGATCGGCGTTCACAAAGTGACAAGCGAAGCGGAATACAAAGTTGCAATCGACGATGCCTTCCAATACGACAATAAAGTTTTAGTCGAAGAACAAATCAAAGGCCGTGAAATCGAATGTTCGGTTCTTGGAAATGAATATCCAAAAGCTTCACTTCCGGGTGAAGTGATCGTGACATCAAAAGACGGTTGGTATTCTTATGACGCAAAATATGTGGACGAGAAGGGTGCTGATACGAAAATCCCTGCGGATCTGCCACAACACATGATTGAAAAAATTCAAAAGACAGCCGTGGAAACTTTCAAAGCCTTGGGGTGCGAAGGCATGTCTCGCGTGGATATGTTTGTTTGTCCAGATGAAAAAATCTACATCAACGAAATCAACACCATCCCCGGATTTACCAACATCAGTATGTACCCAAAGATGTGGGAAGCCACAGGTCTAAAATATTCTGATCTCATCGACACTTTGATTGACCTTGCCATTCAAAGATTCCAAAGAGACCAAAAATTAAAAATCCTTAAGGATTAGCAGTTCTGCCAAGAATCATAACGCGTATGCGACACATAAAGGTGCAGGGCACCTTTATTGTAGGCGTTTAATCTGAGCCGACAGGGTTGAAATTTGGGATTTTAGTTCTTCGATTCGGGCTTTGTCTTTTTCGATGACTTCTGGGGGTGCGTTTTTAACGAATTTATCGTTTCTGAGTCTGCCTTCAGTTGATCCTAATTCTTTTGATGATTTTTCAATTAACTTTTCAATTCTTGAAATCTCAGCTGCGAAATCGATCAAGCCTTCAAGTGGAATGACCACTTCAACCTTATGATCTTGTTTCTGGCCTGATGTTTTTTGAACCAAAGACACCGCGCACTTCGCAAAGTCTTTTACAAGTGCGATATCGCATTGATCAAGACCTGCTAAGCGAATGACCGCGGATTTATTTTCTTCTAGAATTTTTTGTACTTTTTCATCGCCTGGAGAAAGTTTTACGTTCATCTTTACACCTGGCTTGATCAAGTTTTCGCCGCGGATGTTTCTGATCGCTGTGATGACATCTTTTAAAAGTTCAAATTCAAAGTGAGCATCCTTATTTCCAATCGATAACCATTCTTCGTCGTTGTGCTTTGTTGGATAAGCGTCAACAGTCACGGAGGCTGATTTGATTGGTAGTTTTTGGAAAATTTCTTCTGTAATAAACGGAACGAACGGATGAAGTAATCTCATAATTCTATTGAGAGTTACTGCAAGAACCATTTGGGTGCCTTTTTTATCTTGAGAATCATTTCCATAAAGAATTGGTTTTGTGTACTCCACATACCAGTCACAAAAATCATTCCAAACGAATTGGTAAAGCGCTGTCGTTGCATCCGAGAATCTGTAATTCTCTAGTGCATCTTGAACTTCAGCTTCCACTTCGCCTAGACGGAAAGTCAGCCACTTGTCTGCAAGATTGAGAGCTGATTTCTCAGGGACGATCTGTTTTGTTTCTTTAAAGTCAGAAAGATTTGAAAGCGAAAATCTCGTCGCGTTCCAAATTTTATTCATAAAGTTTCTGTAACCTTCTAAGCGTTGTTCGGAGAATTTAATATCTTTTCCAGATGAGATCAGAGACAGCAGCGTGTATCTCAAAGAATCGGCACCATGCTTTTCGATGATATCGAGAGGATCCACTGTGTTGCCTACAGACTTGGACATTTTTTTGCCGTTGGCATCTCTTACGATACCATTAATATAAACCTTTCTGAAAGGTACATCGCCCACAAAATAAAGTCCCATCATTACCATTCTCGCAACCCAGAAGAAAATAATATCATGACCAGTCACAAGAACTGTTGTTGGGTAAAAAGTTTTTAAGCTTTCAGTCTCTTTTGGCCAACCCAATGTTGAAAACGGCCAAAGTGCGGATGAGAACCAAGTGTCTAACACGTCAGTGTCTTGATGAATTTTTTTAGATTTGCAGTGAGAGCACTCTGTTGGATCTTTGAGTTCCACGGTGATCTTTTGGCAATTGTCACAGTGCCAAGCTGGAATTCTGTGTCCCCACCAAAGCTGTCTTGAAATACACCAGTCTTCAATATTCTCCATCCAGTGAAGATAGGTCTTGGACCAGCTTTCCGGTTCAAAAGTGATTGCGCCACTCTTGACGACATTCTTTGCAGGCTCTGCTAATTTTTTAATGGCTACGTACCATTGATTGGAAAGATAAGGCTCAATGATAACACCTGATCTTGAGCAGATGGGTACTGTCAATTTGTGTGGTTGTTCTTTGGCGATAAGTTCTTGAGCTGCTAAATCCTCTAAGATTTTCTTTCTCGCGTTTTGAACTTTCAATCCTTTGTATGGACCCGCGTTTTCATTTAGAGTTCCATCGGGATTTAAGATATTGATGAATTGTAAGTTGTGTCTCTTTCCAATCTCATAATCATTGAAATCATGAGCAGGAGTTATCTTCACAACTCCGGATCCAAAATCTTGATCTACGTAATCGTCAGAAATGATTTTAATTTTTCTTCCCAATAATGGCAGAACTACATTCTTTCCAATATATTTTTTGTATCTTTCGTCGTCAGGATGAACGCAAACTGCGGTATCTCCAAGAAGTGTCTCGGGTCTTGTTGTTGCAATCACTAAGAACTCATTCGTGCCTTCGATCTGATATTTCAAATGCCAAAGAGTTCCGTTTCTTTCTTCGTTTTCAACTTCGAGATCAGAAACTGCCGTTTCCAGGTGAGTATCCCAGTTCACAAGGCGTTGGCCGCGATAGATCAATCCGTCTTTGTGTAACTTCACAAAAACTTCTCTTACCGCTTGAGACAAACCTTCGTCCAACGTAAATCGTGTTCTATCCCAGTCCACTGAATCGCCCATGTACTTCATTTGCCCTAAAATTCTTGAGCCGTACTTGTCTTTCCAATCCCAAACTTTTTCTAAGAATTGTTCGCGAGTAAGATCTTTTCTTTTTACATCTTGTTTGAGAAGTTCTTTTTCAACTACCATTTGCGTAGCTATACCTGCGTGATCAGTTCCTGGTAACCAAAGGGCATTGAAACCGCTCATTCTCTTCCAGCGAGTAAGAACATCTTGAATTGTATGATTGAGGGCATGTCCGATGTGCAATGTGCCTGTCACATTGGGCGGGGGAATGACGATGGAGTAAGGTGGTTTAGTCGAAACGTCGGCGGCTTTAAAGTAATTATTTTTTAGCCAAAACTCGTAGTTTTTAGATTCAACTTCTTTATGATTATAACGATCTGATAATGTTTCTGACATATGCATTCCCTGGGGTAACTTTTTTAACTGTGATGCTCTAACTATTTTTAGTCAGTAAAAGTTATACCAAGACAGGGAATAAGACAAGAATTCGGGTTTATTTCTTATTTTTCGGTGGATTTACGATCTCGATGCGTTCGCCCACGGATGTCAGATTGAGGGCGTGCATTTCGTTATTGTTGATCATTTCTGCTTCCTCGATGTGTTCTATGCCCGTAAACAAGTTGGTGGGTAGCTTTGATTGTTCTTTATTGGCCAAAGCAGTTATGGAAACAAAAAGCACTCCTAGAATGCCTACAGAGAACAGACGGAAAAAACCTTCATTTGACAACATACGTACCTCTTGGGATCAATGCCCTCTAAATTATCTAAATGGTTTCTATTGCAAGGAGAAGGCCAAGTTATCTGCTTGAATACAATGGGTTTTAAGGGTCTGAAAGATGCCCTTTTTGGGTTAACTGTTAAGTAAAAATTTCTAAAATGAATCGGCGGTATCAATTTTTGATTAAATTACTGATAACTAAGTCTTCGGTGTAATAGCCTTCGTGACCCGAGCTTTCAAATATATGAAAAGAATTTTCTATGTTCAGCTTTGCGGCAGTCCACTCAAGTAAATGGACAGGTAAGAATGTGTCGTATCGACCCGCGTAATAGTGAATCGGAATTTTATATTCAGATATGTTCTCTTTAACTCTCTCTAAATCAATAGGATTTGGTTGAAATGTTGGACGATTTTCGAGCGGCATTATAAAAAGCCTTCCAAATCGGCATTCAGAAAATATTATATTCTCCGATACCTTTGTGCAGCCATCATAAAAAAATCGGCCAGGAATGAGTTCGTTATATGTTATCAAATTCAAGGCGGCCATTTGGTTTTTTTTATTGAATCTTAAAACGTAGGTGTGCGCAAAATTTTTAAAAAAAGCATCTAATTCTTTAAAATTTTTTGCTTCAATGAATTCGGATATTTTAAATAGCTTCTCATGTATTATGGGCCACATATTATGAAAACCTATCATCAAGAATAAACCATCAAAAATATTCTGTCCGCAGAGTTTATTTTTTAAAACTCCTTCGATTTCAATGCATAAGTTTTTATAGAAAATTCGTCCCTCTTCGTTTCCGGAATGAACGATGGTATCTATGATCTCCCCAATGGTTTTTGAGGAAACTTTAGGGTTGTGGTAGCTTAAGAGATCATTGGTTAATTCTTTGAGACGGGTTTCTCTAGCATCGAGAAAATCCTCTGTTTTTTCTGAGAAACCAAAACCATGAATATGAGCCGAATCGATAGAGTTTGGAAACATCTCAAGATATCTAAAAGAGGTTAGGCCCCCAAAGCTCTGGCCATAGACTTTCCACTTTTTTCTTCCAAATAATTTTTTTCGAATAGCCTCGGCATCTCTAACGATAGACTCTGAACCATATTTCTTAAAAATTTCTATATTTTCATCTGTGGGCTCTAAAAATGGTGTAGAGCAACCCGTTCCTCTCTGATCCATAAGAATTAAATTTTCATTATCCAGCTTTTTAATTTTACTGAATATGGGTATGCCAGCAACGCTCGATATTGTTGGTCCACCATTTATAAATACAATTGGTATTTTACCTTGAACTAGAACTTGATCTTTAAAGTAGTAATAAACCTCAATTTTTTCTGATGTCTCTGGATGTTCCCAATCGAATGGGACCTGTATTTTGTCATATTTCCAATTGCTGTCGAGATTTTGAATTCTTTGTTTACATTCTTCGGTGGAAGCGGCGAAAGAGAATACCTTATACAAAAAAACAGTTACGAGTAAAAAAATAAATAATATTTTTCCCACAAACCCTCTCTGTATGCCTAGTATGGCCTTTACGGCAAGATTGTCGAGAGAGGTTAATTTGTCAAATACTTAAACATATATTATTTATATATGATCATGATGTATGTAATAATTATGAAATAGTATTTGTTTTTAAGATCATAAGTCTTGTTTGGCTAAAGTGAAATGCAAACTTCGGTTCCTTGATATGGTAAAGAGTTAACGTCAATTTTTCCGCCGATGGATTCGATGTATTTCTTTGCGTGAGAAAGGCCTAAGCCCGATCCGCCAATCTTAAAGGACCTCCAATAAATTTGGGACATTAAAGATAATGGAATTCCTTTGCCATTATCCTTAACCGTGATTTTGGTAACTCCGCGGGCATTTACGAGAGAAACTTTGATTTTCCCTGTTTTACCCTCATAAGCTTCGACGGAATTATTGATGAGATTAGAAATGATTCTTTTCATTTCTATAGGATTAAGTAGGCTCGTTACATCTGAGTTTGTGCTGTTCTCAAATTTAAATTCGAATCTTGGAAATGTAGCTTTTTTTTCATTTAGGATTTCTTGAATTGCGGAAGCGATGTGGACTTCTTTTGCTTGACGGTTTTCTTGCAAAATTCCGTCTGCGATATCTTGTAATCTTTGAGCCACTGACATTATAAGTTTTCTTTTTTTGTCGTCGAATTCGCCGGAGGATTCTAAAACAGCCATTAGGGCAAATACTGGAGAGCGGATGTCGTGAGCGATTTGTACTACATTATCTAATAAGCGTCTTTCACGTAACATAACTGTCTCCTTTGTGTTTTGCCGTAAGGCTTAACTCCAGTCCGCTGCTGGGATGTTTTGAATATAAATCCGATACCCGGACTTTCGATAGGTTTAGTAATTTAATTATTAATATAAAAGTTAGCAAATATGCTAATATATGGGTTCTATGAAGATATATGAGTTCTCAGACTATAAAGCCTACGTAAATCAGCGCGTGGAGAACATGCCGAACAAAGGGCGTGGCCAATTTCGGAAGTTCGCAGAACTCCTTTCGGTGAACTCTGTGGTGGTCAGCCAAATTTTTAAAGGCGCCCGGGAACTGAGTTTAGAGCAAGCCAATATTCTTTCTAATTATTTTGGTATGGGGGAGCTGGAGAAAGAATATTTTTTCCTGCTCGTTCAAAAAGGCAGAACTTCTAATCATGAACTCACTAAGTATTACGATCAGAAATTAAAAAAGATCGCAATTGAAATGCAAGACGTAAAAAATATCGTAACGAACGAAAGGCTTTCAGAAGAAACACAATCCTTGTTCTATTCGAATTGGTACTACAGCGCGATTAGGCTTTCTACTTTAATTCCTGGAAATGAAAATGCAGATAAGATCGCGGCCCATCTCAGTCTTCCGATTCATGTCGTACAGAAAGTGATGACGTTTCTTTTGAATCACAAACTTGCTGTGGAAGAAAAAGGTAAAATTAAAATTGGTCCTCAAAGAACTCATATCGAAGCTTCATCGCCTTTTGTGAATCGTCATCATATCAACTGGAGATTAAAAGGCATTGAGCACATGGATAATCTTCACCCAGATGAACTTTTTTATACAAGCCCGATGACGTTATCGGCAAAGTCGATGAATGAAATTAAAAAGATGCTGCTTAAGCTAGTGGTGGATATGTCAGAAGAAGTAAAGCTCGCAAAAGACGAGAAGATCGCTTGTCTCAACATCGACTTCTTCGAGCTCGATAAATAATTTACAAATAAATTTAGCTATATGCCGGAATTCCCGTGATATGTTCGCCTAAAATAAGTCGATGAATGTCTTCGGTTCCTTCGTAGGTGTTTACGCTTTCTAAATTTGCCATGTGACGGCCGCATTGGTACTCATCGGTGATGCCTGCCGCGCCTAAAATATCGCGTGTGGTTCTTGCGATATCGAGGGCAAGTCTTACGTTATTCATTTTGGCCATGGAGATTTGTTGGGGGATTGCCGTCCCTTGATCCATTAATTTTCCAAGTTGGTAACATAATAATTGTGCCTTAGTGATTTCTGTAAACATGTAAACAAGTTTGGCTTGAACCAGTTGAAAGCTTGCGATGGGCTTATCAAATTGAATTCTGGTTTTTGCGTAATTGAGCGCTTCATTGTAACAAGCCATCGCCGAACCAATGGCTCCCCAAGAAATTCCGTAACGTGCTTGATTCAAACAACTCAAAGGACCTTTTAATCCCACCACATTCAGTGCTTGAGATTTAGAAATTTTTACGTCTTCAAAAATTAATTCTGAAGTGACAGATGCTCTTAATGAGAACTTATTAATGATATCTTTGGTTTTGAAACCTGGAGAATCTTTATCCACAATCAGACCGATAACTTTTCCGTCATCGTTTTTTGCCCACACGATGGCAAGATCAGCAATACTACCGTTAGTGATCCACATCTTCGTTCCACTCAATATGTAGTGGTCGCCTTTATCTTTTGCTCTCGTAATCATGCCTGATGGATTTGATCCGAAGTCAGGTTCTGTTAAACCAAAACAACCAATCATTTCTCCCTTGGCCATTTTCGGTAAGTACTTGTTTTTTTGTTCATCGGTTCCGAATTTATAAATTGGATACATGCAAAGTCCGCCTTGCACCGATACAAAAGATCTCAAGCCAGAATCGCCACGCTCTATTTCTTGCATGATCAATCCATAGCTCGTGTAGTTGAGTCCAGCACAACCGTAGCCTTCGATGGTTGGACCAAAAACTCCTAAGTTCGCGAAACCAGGTATAAGTTGTTTTGGAAAAGTTCCTTCGCGATGATTTTTTTCTATGATCGGCATAACTTCTTTTGTGACAAAACTTCTAACCGAATCTCTAACCATCTTCTCATCCAAACTGAGCAGGGGATCAATCTGGTAAAAATCTGGCGCTGCGAAATTTTTCATAAAACCTTTTCCTTTTTAAAAAAACCTGTGTCACTCTTATAGAGGTGCATGGATGCTTCCTTAGGGGATGGGGCGATTAAAGAGGGGGGAGACACGGACGTCTTTCCTGCCTATTTCCTACCTACTAAAAATCCCTATAATCTTTCGATCACAATCGCAATACCTTGACCGCCACCAATACAAGCGCTACCAACTCCGAATTTTTTATTTCTTCTCTCTAACTCATACATCAAATGATTCATGATTCTAGTTCCGCTCGCTCCGAGTGGATGTCCTACAGCGATGGCTCCGCCGTTTACGTTTGTGATTTCAGGATTGAATTTCAATTCTTTTTGTACGGATAAGAATTGTGCTCCGAAGGCTTCGTTCACTTCTATGAGATCCATTTGCTCTAATTTCATGTTTGCTTTTTTAAGCGCATTTTGAATTGCGTAGACTGGTCCGATTCCCATGATTTTTGGATCGCAGCCCACTGATGCGTAAGAAACAATCCTAGCCATAGGCTTTAGATTTCTTCTTTTTGCTTCGTCTTCAGACATTAGAATACTTGCACAGGCTCCGTCCACGATTCCCGAAGCCGTTCCTGCGGTGACCGTTCCTTCTTTTTTGAAGAGAGGTTTAAGTTTTTGTAAGCCTTCGATTGTTGTTTCGGGTCTTGGGTGTTCATCTTTAGTGACAACAACGTTTCCTTTAGGGTTTACGATTGTCACGGGAGAAATTTCTGCATCGAAATATTTTTTATCAAACGCTGCTTTATATTTTTTCTGAGAAGAGAGTGCGAATTGGTCAACATCATCTCTTGAGATTTTATATTGTTCAGCTAAATTTTCCGCAGTGATCGCCATTGGAGTTCCGGTGTAAGAATCAGTTAAGGCAGCAGTTAGATAATCTTCCACCTCGCCTTGACCCATTCTGTAGCCCCATCTAGCTCCGCGAAGGATGTAGGGAATTTGGGACATCTGTTCTACTCCGCCCGCGAGGACAACTTCAGATTCTCCTGTTTGAATCATCTGCACAGCATTTATCCACGATTGAAATCCGCTACCACATAAGCGGTTAACGCCAAGGGCTCCGCGATTCATTGGGATTCCAGCTTTGAGTCCAATGTGTCTTGGAAGATAGATGGCATCTTTTGCAGCTTGTACTACTGTGCCCATTACAATGTGATCAATTTCATCTGGGGATATTTTGGCTTGCTCCATTGCTGCTTTTGATGCAGCAACTCCTAGATCTGTAGCTGATACGTCTTTTAAAGATCCACCAAATGCACCAAACGGTGTGCGTTTCCCTGATACTACAACTATCGATTTCATAAAATTCTCCTGTATTTATAAAGTTACTGCGGTACAATTGTAAATGCAAATGCTAAGAGCAAAGGTTAAGAGCAACAACAGAAACATCCGGCGGTGAAGCATGAACATTTTGATTATTGGAAATGGTGGACGCGAAGCTGCAATTGCAAAAGAGCTCACGCACTCTAAGAAAGTGAAAGACCTGCACATGTTGCCGGTGAATCAAGCTTTCAGCTCTAAAATTAAAACTCATGATATTTCGCCTGACGATCACGATAAAATTTTAAAATTTGTAAAAGACAACAAGATTGATCTTGTTGTGATTGGACCTGAAAAACCTTTGGTGGATGGGCTCTCCGATTTTCTTCGCTCAAATGAAGTAAATGTTTTTGGACCTTCACAAAAAGGCGCCATGCTAGAAGGATCAAAAATATTCTGCAAAGAATTTTTAGACTCTGCGGGAGTTCCCACAGCAAAGAGCATTCAGGTTTTTTCTGATGATGATATTTTAGAGAAATCTAAAACATTCTCTGCTCCTTGGGTGGTGAAGGCCGACGGTTTGGCTGGGGGAAAAGGCGTTTATATTTGCGAGAATGAAGAAGAATTAAAACTTTCAGGGAAAGATTTATTCGTAGATAAAAAATTAGGAGAGACGAGAGTTTTCTTAGAAGAATATATTTCTGGAAAAGAATTAAGTTATTTGATCGTAACCAACGGAAGAATATCTGAGCCTTTACCACTTGCTCAGGATCACAAAAGAATTTTTGATCAAGATCAAGGCCCCAACACAGGCGGAATGGGCGCGGTGGCTCCTTTAAAAATTCCTGATGATCTTTCAAAAAAAATCCAAGTGGAAATTGTTGATAGAACATTAAAGCAGCTTCAAAAAGACAATATCGATTATCGCGGAGTGATTTATTTCGGAGTGATGGTAAAAGACAATCAACCTTACGTTCTAGAAATCAACGCAAGATTTGGTGACCCTGAAACGCAAGTGACCATGCCTTTACTTGATGGTGACTGGGCTGATGTATTCTGGAGCATCTCTCAAGGTACCGTAAATAAATTAAAATGGAAAAAATTGTACGCTACGGCAATTGTCATGGCAGCTCCAGGCTATCCTGAAGATCCAGAGAAAAACGTTTTCATTAACGGTAATATCTTCGACGAAAAAATAGGTGCCTACTACATTTGCGCCGGCGTAAAACAAAACCCGCATGCGCAATGGGTAACCAACGGCGGCAGAGTATTGAACGCCGTAGGAATTGCCGAGACTGCAAAAAAATCCATCGAAGTAGCTTATGGCTATGCCGAAAAAATAAATTGGCGAGGAATTTTAAAAAGATCCGACATTGGTCAAAAAGTCTTAAAGAAAAACGATTTCATCTTCTAAAGGTGAGCCGCACCTTTTCCACAGATCTGTGTCAATTGACGCAAATGTTTGGAAAAGGTGCGGCTCACCTTTTACCATGCCCATTGGACTTGGACGAGGCTGAGGTCTTCGGTTTCGTTTGTGGTATGGACGAGGTTTAATTTGTAAGCTTCAAAATCTTCTGTGATTTCGAATTGCGCGTCTCCGCTGTCGTATGTCGCTGATGCATTTACAAATCCTGTGTACTGAAGTTTTGCTTTTGTTTGAATTGGATCTACTTTTACTTTGAATTTATGTTTTACAGATGTTGGGTCTGTAGGATCGCCGCCGATTGCCATTTCTGTATTGAGGCCGTCTTTAAGGCTATCTGCTGTTTGACCTAGAGATGAGCTCTTTACTGCGTCACTCTTTAAAGCTGATTTTAGAGCTTTATCGAAGACCATTTTTCCTACTGTACTATTCGATGCCCCAACAGGAATATCTGTCGGAATAACAGCAGCTACGGATTCTTGAGTGATCGTAGGTTCTGGCGCTACGGGCATCACTTGATAGATATCCAACATCTTTTGCTCTGAAGGAATTGCGGCAAAACTATTGATCGAAAATAGGATCAATAGGACTAAGATAATAAAGATGGCTTTTAAATCTGCTCTCATGCAGGTATATAAAGCAACCGCCGTACCAGGCTTATGTCCTGCAGGCTTCCATGTTGATTTTTAGATCAAAAATAAACCAGAAATGTCTATGGAGTTTGCGAGTGACATAGCTGTAATGCCAATTTTTGCTCAAAACAAAAAACGTCTCATTGTGAGACGTTTTAAATCATCCTATTCGATTATAATTCTCAGCCGTATGACGCAGATCTGTGGAAAAGGTGCGGCTCACCTTTAGGCTTCTGGGGCTAGGCCTTTCTTTTTGATTTTTTCTACTAGGGTTGTGCGGTTTAGTTTTAAGAGTTGAGCCGCTTGGTTTCTGTTCCAGTTTGTTCTTTCTAAGGCTCTGATGATCAATGCGTTTTCGTAAGCATCAACGGCAGAGTTGAAATCGATTCCACTGTCTGGAATTTCGAGATCTTGGGAGTTCTGAACGTACTTTCTTTGTTGGTATTTTTCTGGAAGGTCAAAGGGTTGGACGATACCTTGTCCTTTGAGAATCGCAATTCTTTCTACTAAGTTTTCTAACTCTCTGACGTTACCTGGCCAGTTGTAGCTATATAGCATCTCCATGGCTTCAGGAGAAATACCCGTGATATTTTTGCCTTTTGAAGCATTAAAGTGCGAAATGAAGTGGTGGAGAAGGAGGGCGATATCGCTATGTCTTTCTCTTAAAGGCGGAATCTGGATCGGAATCACATTCAATCTGTAGAATAAATCTTCTCTGAATCTTCCGTCTTCTACTGCTTTTTCTAAATCAATGTTTGTAGCTGCAATAATTCTTACGTCCACTTCCATAGTTTTGGTTGAACCCACAGGTTCGAATTGTCTTTCTTGAATCACTCTTAAGAGTTTCACTTGCAAAGTTGGGCTCATTTCGCCAATTTCATCGAGGAAGATCGTTCCCTCATGCGCCAATTCAAATCGCCCCACGCGATTTGCAATGGCTCCCGTGAACGCCCCCTTCATATGACCAAATAATTCACTCTCTAATAAATCTCCTGGAATTGCACCGCAGTTCACAGGAATCAATCTTTTGTTAGCACGATGAGAATTATAGTGTACAGCTTTTGCGACAAGTTCTTTTCCAGTTCCGCTTTCTCCTTTGACGAGGACCGTGGAATCTGAAGTTGAAACTTTCTCGATCATCTCCATCACTCTTGTGATGCCGTCCGATGATCCTACTATATTATCAAATTTATATTTTTGTTTTAATTGGCTTTTAAGAATCTTGTTCTCTTGCTCCAATTGGTGATGCTCGAAAGCTTTATCCACTAAACCTATAAGCTCTTCGATGTTGAAGGGCTTAGTCAGGAAGTGGAATGCGCCTTGTTTGGTCGCCTCGATTGCTGACTCGATAGTTGCAAATCCTGTCAGGACAATAAATTGACAGTTTGGATTTGTTTTTTTGATGTGTGCTAGTAACTCTAAGCCATTGCCATCTGGAAGTTGTAAATCAACCAGCGCCAAATCAAAATTCTGATTGCTACTAGCAAACTGAATCGCCTCGGCTTTTGTCTGTGCGGTGATGACTTGGTAGTTTTTTCTTGTGAGTAATCTGAAAAGTGCAGTTCTTAAACTTGAATCATCGTCGATGACTAGAATCTTTCTGTTACCACGATTTTCCTCATTGCGTTCTTGCATTGAGTTTTCCCCTTCCAATAGGTTTCTACGCACTCCATCTTGGAGTCGTTAGACATTAAACTTTCACTTCAACTTATTCCTGGATGTACCCACAACTGATGTCTACTATTAGGATAAGTAAAACGTTTGGCGCTGTCAATTTTTGACGTCAAATTTTTGTTATAGAAGTTTAAAACTGGACGGTTTAGTTTTTAGGAAAAGTGATTCTTGCGCGTGTCTTTTTTTCAAAAACTTGAGTGAGTTCAATATCTCCCGCGTGTTCTTGCAAAATTTGATACGAAGTTGTGAGACCTAGTCCTCGGTGCTGCTCAGGATTTTTTGTTGTAAAAAATGGAGTGAAGACTTTGAGTTGCTCATTTTTTCCTAGACCAATTCCGTTATCTAATATGTCTAAGAAGAAAGAGCTTGAATCATTCGACAACTCGACCTCAATCAAGGGGTTAAAAGTTTTTTCAATTTTTTGTCTCTCAGATATTGAGTCTAAAGAGTTTTGCATAATGTTCACCAGACTCTGCGTGAGTGGGTTTTCGTGTCCTTCTATAATATCTGTTTTTACCTTAGAAGAGAATTTGATTTCAATACCGAGAGGCTTTGTTTTGATCTGAATAATTCGAATGGCCTTGTTGATAAGATCTTGTAGGTGAAGAGATTCTTTTTTTGTATTTGATTTTCTAGAGAAGCTCAATAAATTCTGGATGATTTCTTTGCATCTCAAGGCACTCTTTTCCATTTCTTCTAAATCATCGAAAAGAGGTTTATTGTTGTCGGTAACAACATCTTGTTTGAGCATTTGAATAAAGGTAATGAGTCCAGCCAAGGGATTGTTTAATTCGTGAGCAATGCTGCCGCCGATCAGTCCTAGTTCTGCGATCTTTGACGACTCAAGAATTTGTCGCTCTGTCTTTTTCTGTTTGGTGAGGTCTCTATATATATTGATATAAATATTTTCACCTAAATCTGATTTCATTTTTTGACTGTCAACCTCAAATAATTTTTCTTGGTTGTTTGCGGGATTCACTCTATCAGTACTTGTGCGAAGAGAAAATTTTTCGCCCAACTCATGTTGATGTTCAGCTTTATGAAGCTCGGTAGGGAATTGTTTTTTATAGGCAGCATTGTGTTGAACAATTTCAAAATTAGAGCGAATAAGGGCCACGGGTTCGGTGATTGCATCAAAAGTGGATTGCCATTGTTTTCTCAAGAAATCAGATTGCTCTCTCTGAATTAATCTATCCATCGCAAGTGAAATGGCGTCAGACATCTGTCGTAAGAATTGAATTTCTTCTTTATTAAATTTCGCCGAAGATTTGGAATCGCTTTCTCGAGCAAAAATTATTTTTCCCAGGTTTCTTTTTTCTAAAACAAGATCATGCTCAAAAACGGCGTAGTTCTTGAGTGTTTTCTTTGCATCATTAGTAACGCTAGTTTGAGATTGAAAAAGAATTCTGACCCAAGAGATATTTAATGGCTCATTCAGGGATTTTAAAAGGGTTCGTTCCATTTCAGAAATGGACTCAGATTTCTGAATAGCGACGAGTGCCACAAGAATGGATCCGTAGTACTTGCTCGTCTGTAAGAGTTTTTCTTTGGACTCGAGCAGTCCTTGTTGTCTGATCACAATGCGATCTTCAAGATCTTTTTTTATGACCTGAAGCTTTTCGTTCTGTTCAGTTAGAATTTTTAAAAGCTCATTGTTCTGGGCTTTAAGATTGTATTCTTCTAAAGATTCTTGAATTGTTCTGAATAAGAATTTTTCGTCAAAGCTGGAAATGATTTTAAATACAGAAAACTTATTGCTGATCTGCTGTACACCTTGTGCCTGATTGAATCCTTGATTTTCATCAGAAATGAAAATGATTTGTGTATCTGTATTTTTATTTTTTATAACCTGAACTATTTCAAGCGCTTGGTTTGAAGATAGAGCACTTTGGCTGAGCGTGATGGATTGATAATTATGATTCTGGATTGCGTGCTTTACATCTTCAAAGCTATACGCGGTATCCGCACCGAGAGTGTTCTCGCGTGAAATTCTTTTATCAAAAATAAGAACACTCGATTTGAACATTTAAGACTTTTTATCCAAGATCATTTCGAAAGCTTTACCGAAGCGATTCCAGGTTTCTTCTTTACTCGCACCTTCACGTTCTTCTGTGCAAACAACACCGAGTTGATGTTCGAGAAGTCCATACTGACCCAGGCTTCCCGGAGTCGGGTAGCCAATGTCTGCTTCCAAAGGATATCCTGAAACTTCTGCAAAGGCTTCGGCAACTGTTTTTGCCTGATCACCGGTATAAACAACCAGCGGCTTCCAGGAGTGGCAGTGAATGATCATATGAGGCTTGTATTTTTCTATAAGCTCAATCACGCATTGGGTTTCGATTTCACTCGCGGGACTTTCGCCAGGATAGTAGCGCGGTTGCTTGTGTTCTGTAGACCAATCTTTTGAGGGAAAGTTGCGATTTAGATCCACTCCGTTGCCATTCACTCGTTCATTTTTTGATAAACCGTCGGGATTTAAACACGGAATCGCGATCCAAGGTTTGAGATTGTGTCCTTTAAGCGACACTGCTTCTTTGGCCCACTTTATGAATGATTCGACGAGATAAACACCTTCAGGCTCATCTCCGTGGACTCCACCAATAATCAAGAATGGTTTTTCATTCTCAAAATTTAAATTTTGAGAGGAGGAATAAAGCTGAATATGTCTATCGTGCGCTGTTTTTTTCCATTTCAAATTTTCATACATAGAGGTATAGTATGCTTTGTTTTACTAAACTTGATAAATGATTTTATTATGATTTCATTAAAAACCCAGCATGGAAAAAATTATGGCCGACAAAACTAAGCTTAGCGTTATTATTTTAGCAGCCGGACAGGGGACTCGAATGAAGTCGCCACTTCCAAAGGTGCTGCATCCAATTGCAGGCACGCCAATGATTGCGCGAGTCATCAATGCGGCTAAGTCTTTTAAACCCGCGGAAATTCGAGTGGTTGTTGGACATGGGAAGACTCTAGTTGAGCAAGTGATCATTCCGATGGGTGTATCGACTCACGAGCAAAAAGAAAGAAAGGGAACGGCGCACGCGGTTATGGCTGCCGATTGTGAAACTCTTTCTGGTAGCGTGTTGATCCTCAATGGAGACCATCCGTTGATTCGATCAGAAGATATTAATAAAGCATTAACGGAATTCAACGATTTGAAGGCCGATGTTGCGGTTTTGACGTGCGTACTTAAAAAACCAAAAGAATTTGGTAGGGTCATCAGACAAGGCGGAAATGTTCAGGCTATCGTAGAGGTCAAAGATGCTTCTAACGATACATTGAAAATCAATGAAATCAATACAGGTGCTTACATTGTCAGAGCAGAAATCTTGAAAGAATTTCTTCCGCAAATTAAACCCAACAATAAACAAAATGAATTCTATCTCACAGATTTAGTAGCTCTTTGTGTTGAGAACCGGAAAAAAGTTTTAGGCGTCCAGGTGAGCCAAAGATTTGCCTTTGGTATCAATGATCAAGTGCAACTCGCTAAAGCTACAAGCATCGTGAATAGCGATAAGATCAAAGATCTTATGGTGAATGGTGTGATCTTTATAAAACCTGAAACCTGCTATGTAGAAGACGAGGTGAGAGTTGGTACGGGCGTAGTAATTTATCCAAATGCCTTTATCAAAGGATTCACAGACATCGGTGACTTCACGGTGATTGAACCGAACTGTTTTATTCTGAGTTCAAAAATTGGAAGTGGCGTACAAATCAAAATGGGATCTCATCTTGAAAAGGTAGTGATCCATGACAAATCAGAAATCGGTCCCTACGCAAGACTTCGTCCTGAGACAGAAATTGGTGCGGGCGCTAAAGTTGGAAATTTTGTTGAAATGAAAAAAGTAAAATTTGGCGAAGGATCTAAGGCGAGTCACTTGGCTTACCTAGGCGATGCAAAGATTGGTAAGGACGTAAATATCGGTTGCGGAACAATCACATGTAACTATGCTGTCGATAAAAAGAAATATGAAACAATCATAGGCGATGGAGTTTTTGTGGGAAGTGATTCTCAGTTTGTGGCGCCAGTCACAATAGGTGCGGGTGCCATTATAGGATCTGGCTCTACAATCACAAAAGATGTTCCTGCGGATGCACTTGGGGTTGCGAGAGCAAAACAAGCCAACGTTGAGAACTACGCTAAAAGACTAAAAAAATAATTTAGGCGAAAAAGGAAAGTAATATGTGCGGTATCGTTGGTTATTACGGAGAGAAAAATCCTAAAGACGTTATCATGGATGGACTCAAAGCCCTGGAATATCGCGGATACGACAGTGCGGGTGTTGCGATCTTTGATCACGGCCAAGTGAAAAGAGTAAGAGCTGAAGGAAAATTGGTGAATCTAGAGGTCCTTCTGAAAAATACTTCTTTTGATGGTCATACCGGAATTGGTCACACAAGATGGGCCACTCACGGAGTTCCTTCGGAAAGAAACGCGCATCCTCACACGGTGGATGGCGTAAGTATTGTTCATAATGGAATCATCGAAAACTATATCGACATCAAAGAAAAATTAGCCAAAGACGGTGTGAAATTCACTTCTGACACAGACTCTGAACTTGTGGCGCATTTGATTTCTAGAGAAATTAAGAATACAAAAAATTTATTAAAAGCTGTCTTTAATGTTTTACCAAAACTTCATGGCGCATTTTCTATTGTGACGTTATGGCAGGAAACTCCAAATGAGATTGTAGCATTTAAAAATGGTCCACCGCTTCTACTGGGCGCGGGAGATGGAGAAAATATCATTGCAAGTGATCTTCAGGCCATTGTGAAACACACAAAAAACATTGTCTATGTAGAAGACAACGAAGTGATCCATGTGGATGGTGTTAAGTATGCACTGTATACGGGAGACGGAAAGAAAATCAGTAGAGCTCCAGAAAAAATTGAATGGACTCAGGAAGCCGCGGAAAAAAAAGGTTATCCCCATTTTATGCTTAAGGAAATTTTTGAGCAGCCAAGAACTGTAGCAAGTGCAATTCAGCCCTATATCGATTTAGAAACAATGTCTTTAAATATGGGACAACTTGCAAATACAACGGACGAGATGCTTTCAAAGCAACTTTCTAAGTTTGAAAGAATGATCATAGTGGCTTGCGGAACAAGTTACTACGCAGGAATGGTAGCTGAATATTATTTAGAGAAAATAGCAAAGATTCCAGTAGAAATCGAGTTTGCTTCAGAATTTAGATACAGAGAACCTATCGTGGATAAAAACACATTGGTTTTATTTATTTCTCAAAGTGGTGAGACGGCAGATACTATTGCAGCGATGAAGCTTGTGAAAGAGCAAGGCGTTTCGACGATGAGCCTTTGCAATGTAAAGCTTTCGACTCTTGATCGTGCTACGCAATTTAAAATGTACATGAACTGTGAATCTGAAATCGGTGTGGCAAGTACAAAAGCCTTTACAAGCAGTTTGATTCTATTGAATCTTTTCTCTTTATATCTTGGAAAAATTCGTGGTCATGTGAATGCTGATGAAGAGAAGAAACACATTCGTGCGCTTTTGGATTTCCCAAGTCTTATGGAAAAAGTTTTAGCCTACGATTCTTTCTTTAAAGAAACGGCGGAAGATTTAAAAAAGTTCAGAGGCTTTTTATATATAGGACGCGGTGTAAATTACCCGATAGCAATGGAAGGTGCTTTGAAATTAAAAGAGTTGGCTTATATGCATGCAGAAGGTTATGCCGCAGGCGAAATGAAGCACGGACCGATTGCCTTGATTGATGAGAAGATGGCTATTGTTGCGGTTGCACCTTACGATGACGTTTTTGAAAAAACGATGAGCAATGTAGAAGAAGTTGCGGCTCGTGGAGGAAAAGTGATTGGCATTGGCTCTGATCAAAACGAAAGTATGAAAAGAGTTTCACAACACTATTTAACTCTTCCACAGGCGCATTGGAGTTTGAATCCAATTTTAGCAGTTGTCCCATTACAACTTATGGCATATCACGTATCCGATTCCCTAGGCTACGACGTCGACCAGCCTAGAAATCTTGCCAAGTCCGTAACAGTCGAGTAACCTAGTGCCCTGCACTTTTTGAGTAGACGAGGAGATCATTATGAAGAATGCAAAAGTTATTGAAAGTTTAAATCATATTTTAGAATTAGAAGTTTCTGGAGTAGTTAGATATTTGCATTATGCTCTGATGATCACGGGGCCAAATAGAATTCCAATCGTGAAATGGTTCCATGAACAAGCCAACGAAGGCTATGCTCACGCCTCTATTATTGGTGAGAAGATAACAGCTTTGGGTGGTCATCCTTCATTAAAAGTGAGCCCCGTGCCGGAAACGAAGACTCATAAAGTACTCGATATCCTAAAAGAAAGCCTACAATTCGAAGAAAAAGCAGTAGAAAAATACAAAGAATTACTAAGATCTATTGATCCAGAGGATATCGCTCTCGAAGAACTCATTCGTGGAATGATTAAAATTGAAACTGAGCATATCGAAGAAGTTCATAAGATGCTTGCCGTCGAGAAAAATTAAACCAGAGAAAAATTAATCCGTTTCATTCTGAGACGTAAAATCAAAAACAAAATGTCAAACTGACAGACACCTGTTGTTTGTATATGCGTTTGTACATTTCATTAGCCTCCCAATTGTTTTAGGCCGGTATGACCTTTGCTTTATTAGTAAGTGTCCGGGGGGATACAATGTCTACAGCTTCATCTAAAAAAGTTATACCTATGTTACTTGCAACTGCGCTGGGCTCAACGCTTGTGACGTATCAAAACTGCGCACAAATGAAATTCAGTCCATCCGAACAAAAGGTAATTAATGAAAATCCATTTAGCTTTAACCCTAATGACTTTGTCGCTGGTGTTGATGCTATCGACGGAACTGTGCCAACGGAAAATCTAAGAGTGAACAGCGTACAAGAGGCGGCGCAAAGCTTTGTGAAAGACTGTTCACTTCAAGAAACATATGAAATAGAAAAAGAACAAGTACTCGAAGAAGTAAAAGCCGATCCTACAGGCAAAACACTTCCCATCGCTTATGCTGTATCTTATGGACATAAAGAAGATGTGCTTGCTCAGTTCGCGCATAAAAGAGCAATTCTAAGTAAAGACAATGCTGGGGTATCTTATATTCCCGTGGGTCCTAAAAAATCTTCTACGATGGAAGGTGGGCATCTCTATTATTCAGTAAATCATGACAAAGCTAAGGAAGATTATATTAAGGGCAATAGATGTTTCTTCAACACTGTGACAATCCTTGGTGAAAAGAAACAACCTTCTAATGAAAGATATGATTTCATCGGTAACATTGGTGACAATCACAACGTTCACTACATGTATTATGGATGGTGTGATGCCGGTGCAGGTGGTTCATGCGCGGCGGATGGCAACTACGGTAAAGACAAATTTGCCAATAGACTTTTCCAAAGAGTGGATCCAAATGCTGAGCCGCAAATCGTAAAACTTTATGTGGCAGACATTAGAGAAAAACATTTGGCTTTGGGAAGTGGCGGTAATCCTGTCATCAACGTGAATGAAGGCGCGGCGAGAGGTGCGGAAAACACTGTAGACCTAAAAGAGTTGGTAGATCTAGATGTGATTTTCCAAAATCTAGGTCAAGCGATCAGAAACTTAAGCTCGGATCGCTCAGGTGATGGCGGTAGAGTTTTTACCGAGATGGTTGGTGTACCACAATTGTTACATAACTTATTATTGGCTGGTGAATCAGGAACCGTAATTTCAAGTCAATATACGCCAATCGCGTTGGATCTTGGAGAGAAGAAAGTTGTTACTTCAAGTGTAAATTGGGGTTCATTCTTCAATATGGCAGCCCTTGAGAATTTAGATCCACTAATTAGAAAAGAAGCTCTTAATGTTCCACATAAAACAGCATGGTTGGGTGGTGGCCTCGTGGACAAAAAATCATCTGTATTGGACGGAAGAGCATTCAAAATAGATGTGAGAAGAGAAGTAACGGATGGATTCTTAGTGATGCCAGACGCTGATGGAAAAGTAAGAAGCTCAAGAAATATGTTTGGTGATCATACCATCGTCGATGGAAAAACTTATGAAAATGGATTCTTGGCTCTACAAGCTCTGGCTAAAAAAGATTGTGATAGCGAAGATGTAAAAGATCGCTACTTTGGCCCGTGGGATGGCGACTTGTATAAAGACAAAGTGAAAGTATGGACGGACGCAAATAAAAACGGTGTGGTGAACGACGGAGAAATCAAATCCTTAGCCGATGCAGGTGTAGTGGCGGTGAGTTCATGCAACATCGTACACAATGAAACAGAAGATTCTTTTGGTAACGGTACACATTTAAGATCGGCATTCTTATTCGATACAAAAAAGGATATCGATGAATTGGAAATCATTAACAGAATCATCACCGGTGAAACTTCGGATGGTTTAGAAGCGGAATTCCGACTTGCAATCGACTTGATCTTTAAGACCAAGCCGGGAGTTCTCTTAAAGAATTACCCTGCAGGGTTGAAATAGTCTCGAGAATTTATTTTACCTAGGCAACTAATAAAAGCAGATTGAGCCTCCTCAATCTGCTTTTTTATTTTTAGTTCTGTGTACAGTTGAAAGTCTCAGGAGAGCTACCATCTGTCTCTATGAATGAAAGAGCCACAGGAACATATTTTCCATTAACATGATCGAACTCTAAAGCAGCGTCTGACTTGATGCCATTTAAAAAGCCTACACAGTCTTGATACGAACAAATAAAGTCAGCTACGCGAAAAGTTCCTTCGACTTTTACTTTGTAAAGAGCTTGTGCTCCATCTTTTAACAAAGAAACAGATGCTGATGTCCAAGGTGATTTTTCACTAGGAGTACATTCTGCGCTATTGGCATATGATATGCTTGAATAAGAAATTAATAATGACATTATAAGAGTGTTGATTTTCATAGATCCCCCGTTGGTTTAAAAAATTACTTACTTCTCAAGGTAAGATATTCGAATTCTTTAGAATGTATATCACTTTTTTATATATATCTATTATAGGTAAAAAATTATGATAGTACTTTTAGCTATAAGTGAGTGGGTAGAGATTTATTTAGCCATGCGTTAAAAGCTACTTGAGCATTCTCAATCTGTTTTTTCTTTTTTATGTCCTTGGGAATTTTTCTACCTTTGGGTACAGGAAGCGCAGGCAATAATCCAAAATTGATGTTTGTGGGTTGGAAATTTTCTTTTTTTTCTAGAGTGATCGCGTGTAGCAGTGCGCCCATGGCACTTTCTCGAGGTGGGGGATTGAAGGGTTTGTCTGAGTATTTTTGTTCTATAAAGTTTGCGACCAACATCCCGATGCAAGTAGATTCAAAGTATCCTTCAACTCCGGTGATTTGACCTGCAAGGTAAAGATCTGGATCTTTTTTACTAGAGAGATCCTGGTTTAAAACCTCTGGAGAATTGACGTACATGTTTCGGTGAATGCTACCAAGCTTTAAAAATTCTGCATTTTGTAATCCTGGAATCATTTTAAAAATTCTTTGCTGTTCACCGTAAGCGAGTTTGGTTTGAAAGCCCACCATATTGAAGGCGGTTCCTTCAAGATTATCCTGTCTCAATTGCACAACGGCATAAGGATATCTTCCAGTTCTTGGATCGTCGAGACCAACAGGTTTCAGTGGACCAAACCTTAGAGTTTCATCCCCGCGCCTGATCATTTCTTCGATAGGCATACAGCCATCAAAGTAAGGCGTGTCTTTCTCAAATTCTTTAGGTTCAATTTTTTTAGCGAGTTTTATTTCGTTGATGAAGGCGTAGTATTCTTCTTTGTTCATTGGGCAATTGTAGTAATCATTATTGCCTTTACCATAGCGGTCAGCTTTCCATGCAAAAGTTGTATCAATAGTGTCGGCATCCACAATGGGTGCAATGGCATCAAAGAAATATAAAAATTTTTGTCCAAGATGTTCTAAAAGATCTCGGGCTAAATTTTCATTCGTTAGGGGACCCGTTGCAATGACGGCCGGACGTGGAATGTCTGAAAGTTTTTCGACAACTTCTTTTCTCACTTCGATATTGGGATGATTTTCAATCTGCTTTGAAATTTCTTGAGCAAAAACAGCTCGATCAACTCCGAGAGCCTGGCCTGCGGGCACTGCCGCAAGTTTTGCCGCTTTTAAAATGTAAGAACCAAGGAGTTCCGCTTCGGCCTTCAATTCCCCAGGACATGAAACCGGATTGAGCGTGCCAAAAGAATTTGAGCAGACCAGCTCGGCAAAATCCTTTGTTTTGTGAGCTGGCGTCATGATGTTGCCTTGGCGCATTTCAAATAAAACAACTTTAAAGCCAAAATTGGCGAGTTGTAGTGCGCACTCGCTACCAGCTAGACCACCGCCCACGATATGAATTGTCTGATTTGCCTTTTTCATATAAAAATAAATCCTATGTCTGAGAACAAATACTCTTCAAAAAATTCAAGTCCCAGAGCTCTAAAAACTCCGGCCCGCAAAGCTGATCTCAGCAATGCTACCGATGTTCTGGAGAGCGTGCTTCTTAATAACAAATCTCCTCTCTCGGATCAATTTATGCGTTGGAAATTGTGGAGAAAATGGCCGGAAGTTGTAGGACCTACAATCTCTGCTCAGAGCATGCCGGTAGGATTTGTTCAAGGGACGCTCTATGTGTGGGTCAAAAACGCCGTTTGGATGCATGAAATGCTCTTTTTGGCGGGCCCCATCAGAGAGAAGGTAAATACTTTCATGGAGAAGGGTTGGGTGCAGCAAGTGCGCTTCACTCTCAATCAGCACGAAGTCCCAAAGATGGATGAAGACAGCGCCATGAAAGATTCTGAAATTATCAATAAGAAATAAACTCTACTCGGGGCAGTTTTTTTTCTTATTTTGCAATTGTTGTTAAAAAGTTGCTCCAATTTTGAAATGTCATTAATGAGCCTAGTTTTAATCTCTAAACAGATTCTTATTTCCATTTGTAATATTGAACTTTTAGGCTGGCATACAGGATGCATCTAAAGTTGGTTGAGGTGTTCCTTGGCGATTGGTTATAAAATCATTCCATTTTTTCTAGCTATTTTGCTGCCTTTGTTTGCTCAAGGGAGTAATCAATGCCTTCATCTATTTGAAAATTTTAACTCACCTCAAATTCTTAAAATAGTTGACCCTCAAGCGAGTAAATCCTTTATCTATGATTCGCAGTGGTTGATTCACAAACTCTTCAATGAAGGGTGGCAAAAACGCCTACAAAATGCCGATCCTGGACGAGATCATTTATCGCTCTTGCAAGATATTTTGTTGGAGACGCAAAAAGAGTTAAAGGACAGCATACAAAGAGAATATCTAGAACCTCCTGCGGAAGTTTTGGAAATTTACGTGCATTTGTCGAACTCTCTTGCTCAAGGCATTCGGGAAAGAAGAATCACTTTGGATTTCTATACGGCTTATCTCAAGGTCGTTTCTTATATTTTTTTTGATAGTCAGACTGTTCTTTTTCCTAATCGATATAAAGTTGATCCCGGCGCCGTCAGAGATGATCTTCTTCGTCCGTCTAAATCTTCTTTAGGAGAAATATTTCATTTACTGACGCTAGCACACCTTGATTTTTATGATTTCATTTATCTATGGCCCGATGTTCATCCGGAAGGTATTGTGATGCAAAGAGAAATCAAATTCGAAGGCAAAAGTAATGGGGATACCATTCGCTTTCGCGCCCATGACCACTTCCACTCCAAAGGCTTTATGTCTGCGTATAAGAGGCTCTCTGCTCTAGATAGATTAGAATTTAGGGAAATTTTAAAATTTGTTAGAAGCTATAAAAATCAATTGAACGAGCAAGAGCAAGTGATTTTCAGTTCAGTCTTTTTTGAGTTTATGCACGAAGTTCACGATTTAAATTATATTGTCCAAACTTTTAATGATCAGTCGCAACTAGGAAGTAGTACCCGTAAAATTATGGCTAAAAAATTAAAGGAAAAAGCACAAACAACTTATGATCGATTTCAAAATCCAAATGATTACGGAGTGGCTTACGCTTTAAAGAGTATGGATAAGAATTACTTTGTTAATCAAACCGAGAGAATTTTCAAAAGAGTGACCATAAATTATCAAAAATAAAAATATATCAAGAGACCTTAAAAGCAAGCCATCTTTACCGTTTCCATAAATACCAATGGATCTGTGACTATGCCTTTCCAGGCCACTTCCCAGTGCAAGTGAGGGGCTTCGACCCTTCCTGTATTTCCAGATTTGGCGATGAGCTCGCCTTTTTTAATATTCTGACCAGGTTTCACGAGTAGTTCGCTCAAATGATAATATTTAGAAAAAATAGCATTACCATGATCGATGATCACAGCATTTCCAGGAATAACAAATTTATTTGCTATTGAAACTTTGCCGTCAGCCATGGCGTAAACTTTAGTCCCAATCATGGCTCTTAAATCGAGGCCCGTGTGGAAGTACTGCATGCCCGTTGGGAGTCTTCGATAAGAACCAAATTGTGAAACTTGTTTTGATTTAATTGGAAGTTGGGTTTCTAAACAAAAAGATCCTGGGCTTTCTTTTAAAAGCGAAGATTTAATGGTGGATTTTTCTTGATCAATTTGAGTGGCTTCGATTTTTTGAAGTTCATTAAAAAAGTTTGCGGGAATACGAATGGACGAAGGATTATCCAATTTCCTCACCTGTAGGCTCGTGATCGTCCCCGCAATGTCTTGAGTGGGGTGAGAAAATAATCCTCTTGATATATTTGAAAGAGACATAATGACGGCCTGATCATTTTTATAAAGTGGAATAACGCCAAAGAATTTGGTTGGGCTAATTCGGGAGAGTTTTGTGTTGTCGAAATAAAAATCAGAATTTTTTTGATCAATCGATTCCAGCCAAAATGACTCTCCCGCCTTAGGAGAGCTCATTTTGAAAGCAAGTTCCGATACGATATTTGTTTTTAAAATATTACTTGAAGGAAAGATCCAAAGCGTAAAGAGGCAAAGGCAAAATATTATTCTTTTCCTTCCTTGATCTTTTTTTGATCGGTAATCGTCTTTTGAATGATGGACTTCATGTAATCGTTCCGTTTCCCACCCCCGAGAACACCTTTAATTTTTTCATGAATGGTTGGGTCATTAATTAGCGCACCCAAGCTTCCACTTCCATTATCGATTTTTTCGAGGATACTTGCTAGATCTTTTGAAATTCTCTTCAGATTTTTCTGATCTTCCCCACGTAAGTCCGAGACAGCCAAATTGAATTTTTGCATTGCCTGATCCATATGGGAGCTTGCACTCAAAAGATTTGTCATCATCTTGTCGCTTCTGCCGTCTTTATTTAGAGTTTTCGCAAATTTATCAAGTTCTCCTACGATATCAAAAACCTTAGACAGTTCCTCGCCCCTTTGTGTGAGTGTAGTAATTAGGTCTGTAGAAGTTTCTACGTGCAAAACGTCTCCGTCTTTTAGTGGAGTTCCGCCTTGTAGCCCTGGAGAAATATAGACGTATTTATCTCCCAGAGCTCCTTGGGTTCTTAGTCCAGCTACAGATTTGTCAGTGATTCTTGATTGGTGTTCTTTAAATAGTTTTACGTAAACCACAATTTTAGATTCTTCTTCTGAGAACTTAATATCAGAAATATTTCCTACTTCAAAACCACTCAATCGAACAACGCTTCCGGGGGCCAAGCCATCAATTTTGTCGAATGGGACTTTGAGAGTATACGTGCTTGATAGAAAAGATTTTTCTCCACCCAGCAAAAATATCGTTATGACTAAGAGTAACAATCCCAGTCCAACGCCAATACCAACTTTTAATTCTGTAGCGCCACGTTCTGTCATTTTGCAACCTCTTTACCATGAACAAATTGAAATACAGGATCATTCGTATCCTGACTAATATCCGTGAGTTTACCTTCGTATGTAATAAAACCTTTAACTAATAGTGCAATGCGATCGCAAACAGCAGCAGCAGTTGGCATATCATGTGTCACGAGAATTGATGTCACGCCTTTTTTCTTAAGCTCTAGGATCATTTCTTGAATACGAATCGTATTGTAAGGATCTAATCCTGCGGTGGGTTCGTCATATAGAACTATATCCGGATTCATAATGATTGCGCGAGCCAGACCCACTCTCTTTTGCATACCGCCGGAGAGTTCAGCAGGGTAAATCTTGTCGTTACCTTGTAGTCCAAATTCTTCTAGAAGACCTAAAACTTTCTTGGAAATTTCTTCTTCGCTAAACTTTGTGTGTTCTCTAAGTGGATAAGCTAGGTTTTCGAAAACTGTGAGAGAGTCAAAGAGCGCTCCACCTTGGAACACATAAGCAACTTTTTTTCTAACAGGTAATAGTTCTTTTTCGTTCATTTTAGCAATATCTTCGCCATCAATAATTATTTGTCCACTATTTGGTTTCTCAAGACCAATCAAGGATCTCAAGATTACGCTTTTTCCTGAGCCCGAACCACCAATTAAACCCAGACATTCGCCCTTCATAAGATTGAAGGAAACATCTCTGTGAACTTCTTTAGTTCCGAAAGATTTTTTATAATGTTTTACTTCAATCGCTTTCTTACTCACTTTAGAATCCTTATAGGGTCTCAATAATCCAAAATAGTTTAGTTAATATAAAGTCACTTATAACAATCAAAATAGAGGAGGCCACCACAGACTTTGTCGTAGCAATACCCACTCCTCTTGTGCCTTCCGAAACTCTCATTCCGTAATGACAACCAGTCAGTCCCACAAACAATGCAAAGAAGAATGTTTTGGCAACGCCCACCATATAGTCATGGATCTTAATTGTTTGAGTTACTTTTTGTATAAAGAAAGATTGATCTAATCCAAGCTCAGTTGAGCCGATTACCGATGCTCCATATATTCCAAGGGAGTTAGCAAATACTGTGAGAAGTGGCAACGAGATCACAAGAGCTAAAATTCTTGGGATGATGATCTTCTTAAGTGGCGAAGTACCCAGGGCCCTCATGGCATCGATCTGCTGAGTCACTTTCATGGATCCAATTTCTGATGCGATACCAGCGCCTACGCGACCAGCAATCATAAGACTTGTGAATACTGGACCTAATTCTCTCACTATGGATAGAGAAACAATTTTAGGAACATACAATTTTCCACCGAATTTTTCTAGACCCAATCCGAATTGTAAAGTGATAACCATTCCGGTGCTCAATGCACAAACGGCAACTAGCGGTGCGGATTTAATTCCAAGGCTATAAATTTGGTCAATGATAAGTCGGGGATAAAATGGTTTTCTAAAAGCTTCACGAAAAGCATTGTAACAAAGTTCAGAGAGGCTACCTATGAAGTAGCACAATTCAAACATCATGTTCCCAAGTGTATGAGCAAATGAATGTATCATGGCACCCTGAAGTTTTTTATGAAGTTTGTAAATTGATCTAACTCTTTTTCAAAATTTTCTTTTAAAGCCACGTATGACAAGTGATAAGAACAAGAATTTTTCTTGAACACAATAAATTGTACTTTTACAGGTACACCTTCTAATTTTCCTTCGATATTGGATTTTAATCCTTCACGCTCATTGATGTTAATATTTTCTTCTTTTGAAACATCCACGCCTTCAAGGCTTGCAAAAGCTGTTGAGCGAATTGTTTTGAGCGCAGGTTCTGAAGAACTACAGCTTGTGAAGTAGGTGATTGTACTAGCAGTTTTGCTGCTGACCCACATTCCATCAGAACTTGCGGAGTTTGAAGATTTGAATGGAGCGGGCGGAGCTTTTACGTTGAGATTTGTAGCTTTTTCTGGCGCCGCAGACATCGGTATCTTTACAGATACGCATGATGTTGCCATGGCTAATATCATTAAAGTGGTAAAAATTTTTTTTTCTATCGTCATGTTGTAATCTCGCTGTGCTAAATTTCTTGCATAATTTTTTATGCATTTGAAATCACTGATGTCTTCACTCTTTATTTCGGGATCTTTCTGAATGAAATTAAGCCCTGCAAGCAGAACAAGACTAGACCATCCACCGAGACAAAAGCCCTGTCACAATCTAGACGTCAGCTTTAGGCAAAAAGTGACATAGAAAGTGACGTGAAAAGGTGTCAGAAAGTTGTCGCTATGACAAGAATTATTGGTCGAGATATTTGTTTAAAGTGCACATATGTGAATAGAATCTCACAAATTCTTACTTTGATAGTCTCGTAGCCTTGGCACCTGCTGTGCATTGTTATTATTCGAGTGAAGGAGTCATTCGTGTTCATCAAAACTTTAGTATTGCTTATTTTATGTGCGACGAGCTTTGAGGTTACGGCCCAAGGTACAGGTACTGCAGTTGCTCCAGTTGCCAACAGCGGCAGCATTTCTGTGGGAATCGAAGACATGAACGACGTTGCTCATTTCGAATTCAACGGCAGAGAAATCTGGGATTATAAGCTCACGAGAGAGGCTGACGGCATTGTTTCGGTGGAAGTGGATCAACTAGATGATAAATCTGTTATCCAGCTCAAAACAATCAAAAGCAAGCACATTGAAAAAATCGAAATTCTTCCAGGGGTAAATTTAAAAAATAAAATCGTTTTTTATCTAAAAGACAAATCGACTCAAAGTTTTGATTATATCACTGATCAACCTTCAAGATTGGTTGTGGATTTCTTTAAAGATGCTCCGCAAAAACCAGCGGCTGTAGTCCAAGTAAAAAAAGTTCCAGCTAAAATTGCAAAACTACCTGTCAAAAAAGGTAGAGCTCCTGCCGGGACTGATTTTTTAATCAGTGATACAAAAAAAGAAATTACTAGAGTAGCTCCAAGCGTGTTGGATGGAGCAGATCCCAATTATACACGTTTTAAAATTGAAGATTATGAAATAAAAGAATCTGCAATCATTGCGTCTAAATTAAATTTATACATTACTTATCCGATGCTTTTAGTTGAAATGCATGACCTTCAGGATATTTTGGCTACACCCAATATTTATAATTTCGAAAAGAGCGAAACAGATGAAGGAAAAAAGGCACAATTGCTTTTAACTTTATTCAAAAAAGGAAAAACTGATCCTGAAACTCAAGAAAAAAATCCACTTGAAAAACCTAGGAATGCAGTTTTTTTAAAGACTCTAGATTTATTTAAAAAAGAATATCCAGATTCAAAATACAAAGAGACTCTAGATTTCATGGAAGCCGACACATATTATAATTTGTGGGTCCAAGACAAAAAAATTTCGGATTTCGATACAGCAATCAATTTATACACAAAAATTTTATTATCAGTAAAAGCCTCTAAGTATCATGATAGAATTGAAAGACTCATGGGCTATTCTCATATGGATAGAGCAGATTACTTAACGGCCTTCACCGTATTCCAAAAATACATCAATAGGAATCCAGATTCAGAACACAAATATAGAATCAAGACTGCAATGGCAGAGTGTTTGGCCAAATTGAATAACACATCTGATGCTCTAAAAATTTATGAAGAAATTGAATCAGATCCAAAAGCGGGCATCAATGCTGCAGAAGCGGCCTTTAGAAAAGGCGATATATATGCCATCACAAAGCAATATGATAAAGCGATCGCTGAATATGAGAGAGCTCTTAAGAAATATTCTAAAGAGCAAGATCAGTATCCAAATGCATTCTATAACATTGCAGAAAGCAAATTTTGGCTCAATAGAAATAGAGAAAACTTAAAGCAAAGTTTGAATGCCTACATCGAGTTCTTAAAAAAATATCCAAAGAGCGAGCATGCAAGCTATGCGATGGAAAGAATCGGCGAAACTCTAGAAATCTTAGGAGCTCCTCAAAAAAGATATAACGGAGCCTTTGTAGAAACTATTTATAGATATGGAAACTCTCAGGCAGCAGGAATTGCGAAGATTCGCTTGTTGAGAGCACAGATTCCTTCAATGAAAGATAAGCAAGTCGTTGAAGAAGTTGCTAAAGTGAATGAGTTCATTAAAACCTCGAGCTTAGAAAAATTAACAGAATTCAAAACAATCATGATTTCTGATGGCTACTACGCAGATAAAAACTATGATGAAGCCTTAAAAAATCTAATTGCTTTCTATCAAGAGCATCCGCTTTCAGACTATCTTGATGTCTTTAAGAAAAGAATCGTACAAACGATCAAAGATCAAATTGGATTCTCAATTGCGAAAGGCGATTACTTAAAAGCTTTCCAAATTTATGGTCAGAATGCGGGAAGTTGGTTAAAGGGTGCAGATCGAATAGACACAAGCTATCTTTTAGGAGTGGCGTTCGAAAAATCAGGCGTTCCTGATGAAGCGCAAAAGAAATATCAATCCGTATTGAATAAGCTTTATGCTATTCGTGGAACTATTGAAGAAAAAGAAAGAGGCGTTTTTGAGGAGCTACCGAGTATCGATGAAGTCAATCTAAGGCTGGCAGCAGTTTTTGTTGCTAAGAATGAATATGGAAAAGCTCAAGATCACCTCAAAGAAATATCCGGAAAAGATGCTACAGATGATGAAAAAGTAGAAAAAGTTTATTTGTCTTCTATCGTTTATGAAAAATTAAATAATCCAGAATTCGCAATCAGAAATTTAAAAGAATTGACGGAAACTTGGAGAGGAAATCCCGAAAAGCTTTCGTCCGTATATCTGAGGTTGGCAAAGCTTCAGTCGGAAAGTAATCAAAATGCAGATGCGATCGGAACACTGGATCGTCTTCTCAACATGTCTACAGATTCTTCGGTTGTAACGGATGAAGACCAGATGTTGGCTTTAAGATTAAAAGCTGAATATGCCGTGGCAATAAAAAAAGACAAAACTGCGATCGAAGCTTATAGATCACTGCTTGATCTTTTCGAAGACAAGTATCCACTTTACTCTGCCAGATACCAACTGGGGAAAATTCATTACGACACCGGCGATGTCAAAGAAGCAGAAAAAGTATGGAGCCCACTTAAAGACAAATCTGATGCGCAATTGTGGGACAAATTGGCACAAGAAAATTTAAAAAGTTCTAACTGGAACAGCGAATACAAAAAGTACACAAATAGAATTCCAGCTATGGTGAACGATAAAGCTGGCTCATCTCCTAAAGAAGGAAACAAAAAATGATTCAACAAAATCATGCTATCTTAACTCTAGATCCAAATATGAGAAAAGTTCTTAAAGTAGCTGAGAACATTGCTCACAGTAAAGCTTCTGTGCTTGTGACTGGTGAAAGTGGAACAGGTAAGGAATTGTTAGCAAGATACATTCACTCTAAGAGTCCAAGAGTTCTTAAGAGAATGGTTGCCATCAATTGCGCAGCTGTTCCAGAAGGATTATTAGAGAGCGAGTTGTTCGGCCATGAAAAGGGATCCTTCACGGGAGCACATCAAGCAAAACCTGGGAAATTTGAATTGGCTCACCAAAGTACATTGTTATTAGATGAAATGGGAGAGCTTCCACTTCTTTTACAATCTAAGCTTTTAAGAGCGCTTCAGGAAGGTGAGATCGAAAGAGTTGGCGGCAGAGAGCCAATCAAAGTGGATGTGAGAATTATCGCGACGACAAATAAAGATCTAAAGAAATTAGTTCAAGAGGGACTATTTAGGGAAGACCTTTACTACAGATTGAATGTGATCCCTGTTCATATTCCGCCACTTAGGGCTCGACCAAAAGATTTAATTCTTTTGGCAAAACACTTTGTGGAGGTGGCATGCATCAATAATGGAATCCAAGCCAAGGATCTCTCGCAAGATGCCATCAACAGTCTTCAGATTTCTCAATGGCCAGGAAATATCAGAGAATTACAAAACGTCATCGAGAGAACAGTGCTCTTAAGTCAGAATCAAATCATCACGGAAGAAGATTTAAATCTACAAATTGAAAATAATGTAGGAGACGTGCCATTCACTCCAGGAATGACATTAGGAGATGCCGAAAAGTTTTTGATTTTAAAAACTCTAGAGTTTACAAGCCAAAACAGAACTCAGGCTGCAAAAATTTTAGGAATTAGCATTAGAACTTTAAGAAACAAACTGAGCGAATATCGAAAGGACGGTGAGCATGAGCAAACTGTTTGATAGAACTGCAGAAGGTCTCGCAAAGTCTTTAGATATGAGGCTACTGAGACACAATATCACTTCAGCCAACATCGCCAATGCTGAGACGCCGGGCTATACTGCAAAGAAAATTGATTTCGAAGCAGAATTATCTCGCGCTCTACAAATGGAAGGAATTCCCGGCGTAGAGAGTTCAAGCCCTGAACACTTTCCAACGGTGGAAGGTGCTGTGAACAAAGTCCAAGCTGATGTTTACGACAATCCAGATATCAATGTAGCAAACGATAAGAACACGGTGGATTTAGAGAAAGAAATGGCAACTCTTACGGAAAACTCAATCATTTACAAAGCCGCCATCGAATTGATGAGAAAAAAGATGGCTGCAATGAAGTATGCAGTGAGCGAGGGTGGTAGATAATGGATTTCATGACGGCAATGCGAGTTTCAAGTAGTGGGATGACGGCGCAAAGAACGCGCATGAATACGATTTCTTCGAACATCGCAAACGTGAATACAACAAGAACTCCTGAAGGTGGACCGTACCGAAGAAAGGATGCAATCTTTGAGGCGATCCCAGAGCAAAAAACTTTCGGAGAAATTTTGATTGATAAGGGCGATAGAAATCTGCACAGGGTCCAGGTTTCTGATATTGATGTCGATACGAAGGCACCTCTACTAAAGTATGAACCCGATCACCCAGATGCAAATGAAGACGGTTACGTTGCTTATCCGAACATCAATTTGATGGAAGAGATGGCCAACATGATCCAAGCAACACGTTCTTATGAAGCGAATATTTCAGCTTTTAACTCTTCTAAGAACATGGCGCTGGACGCGATTGAATTAGGACGATAAAATATAACTAAGAGTCAAAGACTCTTGGGGTAACTAGTTGTCGCCAGAAGGCGACACTGAGGCAGGAACCATGGATGGTTTAAGATTTAATACGGGGACAACAAACGTTACAGATAATGTGAACGAGCTCAGAAAGAGTATAACTTCTGAAGCGAAAGCACCATCTGGATCAAATTCTCCCGGAATAGGTTCCAGCTCTGGGGAATCATTTGCCGATTCACTCAAGAAAGCTGTCAACACTGTGGATAGCTTGCAAAAAGACGCCGACGTCAAAATGCAAGAGTTAGCTACAGGCAAAAGCCAAAACATCCATGAAACAATGATCGCTGCAGAAAAAGCAGATATCGCTTTAAAGTTAATGGTTCAAGTTAGAAATAAAATTATAGATGCGTACCAAGAAATTATGAGAATGCAGGTGTGATGATATGACAAAATTATGGTCGAGCTTAATTGTTCAATTTAAAAATTTTTACAAGAATCTAACGCCGACAAAGCGAATGTCGATGATTGCATCTCTCGGGATCGTGTTGGCAGCAATCACGATTGTATCGGTGATGATGTCGAGCACTAGTTTTGTACCGATGATGAAGGATGTTTCTTCAGAAAGTTTACCTCTCGTCATTGAAAAATTAAAATCTAAGAATATCCCCTTCAAAGTCGAAGAAGGCGGAAAAACAATTTCCGTGCCACCGGAGCATGTTTACACAACTCAAATGGCATTGATGACAGAGCTTGGAACAAGTCATGTTGGCAATATTGGTTTAGAATTATTTGATAAGCAAGATCTAGGCGCTACAAGTTACGTTCAAAGAATCAATTACCAACGAGCACTCCAAGGTGAATTGATGAGAGCTATCAATAGTCTGGATGCAGTTAAAAAATCAAAAGTTCTTTTAGCTCTTCCTCCAAAGAAAACTTTTCTAGAGGAAGCAGGAAAAACAACAGCTTCTGTAACAGTGGATCTGCACCCTGGAAAAACTCTCTCTGAAGATCAAGTTCGAGGCATCACAAACTTGGTGGCATCGTCTGTTGAGAATCTAATTCCAGAAAATGTAACGGTTGTAGATTCAAGAGGAAAGGTACTTTCTAAAAACAATGGTGATTCAGTTTCTGCAATGTCTCTAGAGATGATGGAGCTGAAAGAAAAAACCGAAAGACAATTAGAGAGTCGAATCGAAGGAATTTTAACTCGTGTCGTGGGCCAAGGAAAAGTGATCGCAAAAGTAAATGCGGATATCAATAGCCGTGATGTAGTATCGGTAGAAGAAATCATTGACCCCGATAAGACAGCAGTAAAATCTACAATTACCGAAGATGAAAAATTAAATGGCAACAGGAGAAATCCAACGGGTGTGCCAGGAGCCAGAGCCAATCTTCCTGGAGCGGAAGAAGGTCAGCAAGTGGCCTTCAACCAAGATGTTTCTAAAGAATATAAAACAATCAATTACGATGTACCAAAAACGGTTAGAAATATAAAAGAAGCCCCGGGAGCTATCGAGAGAATCAGTATCTCTGTTGTTGTTGATGGCGTAATGGAAAATATTAAAAAAGAAGATGGCACTTTCGAAAAGCAATATAAACAAAGATCGCCAGAAGAGCTTCAGAAATATGCTTCCTTAGTTCGTGGAGCAATCGGCTTTAGCGAAAAGCGCGGCGATACATTCACGATCGAGAACATGCCATTTGAGCAAGAAAATTTTGAAGAGGCAGAGCAAATTCTCAACTCACTTGAGAGAAGAAAGTTATTCTCTTACATGTTAAAATGGGGAATCATAGGTTTAGCCTTCCTATTGTTCTTCTTTGTTGTGGTGCGACCATTCATGAGATGGATTACGGATAATTTCCAAGAATCTGTGGAAGAATTGTTACCGAAGACAATTGAAGAGTTAGAAGAATTGCAATCTGTCGATAATACTTTGCCAGGCATGTCTGCAGCGCTCCCTACGCTTGAGGAATCTATTGATCCTGATAAAGCTGAAAGTGAATTATTGAAAGATAGAATTCTTGGATTGGTTGGAAGCAATAACAAGAAAGCAGCTGATGCTCTTGGTCTGTGGCTTGTAAGGAGAGATTCGTGAGCAGTCTTAAAAAACTAGAAAATATGAAGTTTGAAGAACTCAAAGGATTTGAGAAGGCCGCAATCCTTCTGAACTACTTGGGTAAAGATGCTACCACACAAATGCTTCAATTCTTAGATGATGCTGACATCAGAAAACTTCTTGGAATCATGAATAGATTGAGAGTGGTTCCGGTAGATATCACCAAAAAAGTATTAGAAGAATTCTATGAAATGATCAGTGAAAGTAATGAGTATATTTTCTCTGCGGACTTAACAAATAAAGACAATATTGTAAATGCAGTCGGTGAAGAACGCGCACGCGGAATCTTGGGTCACTTAAATACAAAGGGTACATCAAGAAGCTTAGAAAGCTTAGAGACTGTAGATGCAAAATCCTTGTCAAACTTCTTGATCAATGAACATCCACAAACAATCGCGGTGGTATTGGCCCATTTGGAGCCAGAGAAAAAAGCGGAAGTGATCAAGCGTTTACCAGAGAATATCCAAACGGAAGTGGTATTGAGACTTTCTAACTTGGATTATATTTCTCCGGCATTGATTGCAGAATTGGATCAAGTATTGAAGGAAGAACTTTCAACTGTGGGTACTGTGGATCAGGCATCTTTGGGTGGGGTACAGCCAGTGGCCGAGATGATGAATATCATGGACAAAAATACAGAATCGCAAATTATGGGTCGATTGGAAGAAAAAGATCCTATCTTGGCGGAAGAAATCAGAAAACTGATGTTTGTATTCGAAGACATTACAAAAATCGACGACAAGGGTATTCAGACTCTTCTCAAAGAAGTTCCAAACGACAAACTTCTGCTTTCTCTCAAAACTGCAAACGAAGATATTCGCGGAAAAATCTTCAAGAATATCTCTGCTCGTGCGGCTCAATTATTGAGAGAAGATTTAGAGGCTATGGGCCCTGCAAGATTGTCAGATGTTGAATCGGCACAACAGGAAATTGTGAATGTAGCAAGAAAGCTAGAGCAAGAAGGAAAGATCTTAATCGCAAGAGGCGGTTCGGAGGATGCGCTTGTCTAATTTTACTAGGTCAAACTTTGTACGCACAAGTATTGTTATTCGTCACGATGACGAAGACAAAAAAGGTGTTCTCAACTATGAGGCAAAGAAGATCGATATGGAAATGCCTCGCTCTGCTAGACAATTTGTGACCGAGCAGCCTTTGGAGCTAGGGCCTCAATTCGTTATTGATGAATTGATTTCTAAACAGACGGGTATTTTTGAAAAAGAAAAAATGAAAGTCGAACAAGCAATCGATGATAAGGTTATCGAAAAGCTTAAAGATATTCAAGAAAAGGCCTATAAAGAAGCTTATGAATTGGGATTGGAAGAAGGTAAAAAACTTGCCTATGACAATAACCAGGAAGCGATCAAGTTTCATCTTTCCGAAATGATCACATTATTTGAAAATTTAAAAACCATGAAAAAAGACATCTTAAATAAAAACGAAAGTGTCTTTGTAGATTTAATCTATCACATCGCTGAAAAGGTTGTCATGGAACATGTTCAAAAGAGCGAGACAACAACCGTAGAGGTGATCAAGCAGGTTGTCGATTCTCTCGATGTAAAAGAAGATATCTCGGTAAGGTTGAATCAAGAAGATTTTGCAATCATGCAAAAGCTTATGGGTGAGAATAGTCAAGAAGCGGAGATTTTTAAAAAATTAAAATTCTACGCGGATCCAGAGATACAAAAGGGCGGATGTATGTTCGAGACCAATCACGGATTGGTGGATGCAACTCTGGAAGAGAGAATTGCAAAGCTTTGGACGCTTTTAAATCAAACTAAACCAGTGTAAATAAAAACAGGCGGAGATTTTTTGGATACGGTTTTAAAACTTGATAAGTACAAAAAAATTCTCGATCAAAATTCTCTTTCGAAAGACGTAGGGAAGATCACCCGCGTTGTGGGAAGCTTGCTTGAAGGCTACCTTCCGGGTGCCTCGGTGGGTAGTCAATGTTATGTGCAAGCTGCAAATAAAAAACAAGTTTTAGCAGAAGTTGTGGGATTCAAAGATCAAAAAGCACTCATGATGCCATTCTACGACATTCAAGGAATTGGCTTAGGATCAAAAATTGTCTTAGACAAACAAGTTTCTACAATCAAAGTCGGTAAAAATATTCTTGGAAGAATTCTTAATGGATTAGGACAAGAGATTGATGGACACGGACCTGTAGAAACTCATGATGAAATTGATATCTATAGAAAGTCAGTAAACCCATTGCAAAGAAGACCCATCGAAGAGCCTTTGGATCTCGGTGTAAGGGCAATCAATAGTCTTATTACTGTTGGAAAAGGTCAGCGTATTGGTATTATGGCGGGCTCGGGCGTGGGGAAGTCCGTGTTGCTGGGGCAAATGGCAAAGAACACTCAAGCAGATGTGAATGTGATTGCATTGATAGGTGAGAGGGGCCGTGAGGTTCGTGAGTTTATCGAGAGCGATTTGGGGCCTGAAGGTTTAGCAAGATCAGTGATCATCTGTGCTACGTCAGATGAAAGCCCGCTCATGAGAATGAGAGGAGCCTTTGTTGCGACAGCCATTGCCGAATATTTTTCTGATATGGGGCTCAATGTTTTATTTATGATGGACTCGGTGACTCGTTTTGCAATGGCGCAAAGAGAAATTGGACTCAACATTGGCGAGCCGGCAACAACAAAAGGTTACACGCCAAGTGTATTTGCATTGTTGCCAAAATTATTAGAAAGAATGGGTTCATTTGAATCAGGAAGCTCAATCACGGGTCTCTATACTGTTTTAGTAGAGGGCGATGATATGGACGATCCAATTGCCGATTCAGTAAGATCAATTGTTGATGGTCACATTGTTTTAACTAGAAAATTAGCTCACAAGGGTCATTTCCCTGCTATCGATGTGCTTCAAAGTTCAAGTCGTGTGATGAGAAAAGTCATCGCACCCGAACACATGAACTTTGCCCATCAATTCAAAGAGCTTTTAGCAACTTATGCGGACGCGGAAGATCTAATTAATATTGGAGCTTATAAAGCCGGAGCTAGTCCAAAGATTGATAGAGCTGTAAGACTTCACGATAAGATGGATCAATTTTTAAAACAAAATATAGACGAGAAAGCCAGTTTTAATGATTCGCTTTATGGAATGGTAGATATCTTAAGCGGTGGATGATAGAATTATTATAAGTGGACATGAAGTCCGCTTCGCACTGAATAGTGCAATCAGACAGGAAGTTTAAGCCAATGAAGTTTAAGTTCGCACTTGAAAAAGTACTTAAGCATAAAAAAATTCTGGAAGACCAGGCCAAGAAAGACTTTGGCGAAATTTCTAAAAGGCTTAGAGATCAAGAGCAATTCCTGACAAATTTAGAAGCGGATCTCAAAACGGCATTCGAAAATAAACATCAAATTCAAATCATGGGTGGAAACATAGGTGCATACCTAGAATTTTTCCATAACTATTACAATGCTCAAAAGAAATTGATCGAAAATCAAAAGAAAATCATCTCAGGGTTAGAGCGTATTCTCGAGGAAAAAAGACAATTTCTCGTACAGGCAGCTAGAGATCACAAGACCTTCACAATGTTAAAAGAAAAGAAAAAATTAGAATTTAAAAAAGAATTAAATAAACGCGAACAGAAACGTCTCGATGATATGAACATCATGAGACATGATAAGGCAGTGTAATAATGAAAACAGGGTACGACACACACTTTAAAAAAATTCAAAAGAACTCACGCTTTCAAGTGAAGCCGAATAGCTCTCCTGCGGCCAATCGCCCAGAGGGAATGAAAATTCAAAAGAAAAAGAAGAAGCAAGGTTTTCCTCTTGTTTCAGTTCTTTCTACTTTGTGCATTTTGGGAGGAGCTACCTACGGATATATCAATCCTGATCAAGTTGATCAGTACTTAAGTAAAATTGAAATTGGATTTTTAGGTCAATCGTTTGCAGAAAGTGCACCAGCACCAAATGCATCTAAAGGGCAAAAAGCTCCTGCTGAATCCGGAAAAGTGGAAAAATCTGCCGACGGCAAAAGTCTTGAGACAAAAACAAAAACAACGACAGCTACAGGTCTCACTTCCGAAGAAATCGCTCTTTTCAATAGTTTAGATGAAAGAAAAAAACAACTAGACGTGAAAGAGGCGGAACTCAAAAAGTTGGAAGAAGAATTGCATAATCAAAAGGTAGAGCTCGAAAAGCGTTTAGCAAGTTTGGAGCAACTGAGAACACAAATTGGAAATCAGTTGCAAGAAAGAGTGAACACAGATGCCGAGCAAGTAGATAAGTTAGTGGCTTTCTACTCTTCGATGAAACCGCAAACGGCGGCCAAGGTCATCGAAAAATTAAATGAGGACTTGGCAGTTGAAGTTCTCAAGAAGATGAAAAAGAAAGAAGCTGCTGAGATCATGAATATGATCGAACCAGATAAGGCTCAGAGATTGAGCGAGAAGTTTGCAGGCTATAAGAAATAGTTAGGATAAAAATAGTTAATAGACGGGATTGGGGAACGAACTAAGATGGTATCAGGAATTGGGTTAGGAAAATTTAATCCGCTCGATATGAAAGAGACTGCAAAGTCTTCCAAGCCTTCTTCTTTTGATTCTTCATCATCTCAAGAGGTTACACCTCGCTCAAACAACTCTTCGGCGTCACAAAATAAATCTTTAGAGAAATCCAGAGAAAAATCTGACAAAAAAGATTTCAATAGTAAAGTAGAAAGTTATTCAAAAGAGCCGCAGAATTCTTCAAAAGTAGACAAGTCTGGTAAGTTCACTGATAAAAAAATCAAAGAAGCTCAATCCGAAATACAACAGAGTTCAGAGAAAAATTCACAGGAAAATTTACAGAATGGTTCTGAAATCCCGCAGATGGCAATGCTCCAAGGTGTTCAACCATTATTTATAAATCAACAAGCTACAGCAGAAGTGAAGTCTTCGGACTCAGTTGGATTGAACTTAGAGAATGTGTCTGGCAAAGTATCAGAGCAGACACAGCCGGTTCTTCAATTCTTAAAAGCAATGCAAGAGAACTTTGGAATTAGCCCTCATCAAGTGATGAAGGCTTTGGGTGAAATGCCAACAGAAACAATGTTGCAATCACCGCAAGCGGCAATGACTCCACTTTTTGAAAAATTAGGAATTCAACCAAAGCAATTCACTAAGGCTCAAATCTTGTACACAGAGATGTTAACGGCAATGGAAAAAAATCCGCCAGAAGCATTTAGTGGTAAACTTGCAGTTGGAGCTGGTACTGCTGGCGTAGGTGCAGCTGCTGCTATGAAGTCCTCTGAGCTTCCAGTTCAGATGATGGACAAGCCCGTCGCAGGTCCAAAATCAACATTGGATCAGTTGATTGAACAAAAAATTTCAAGACGTGCTCTAGAGCCCTCAAATATGAAAGGTGCTCTTCCACAAGTTCAGCAGCCGCAAGTCAACATGGCTCAAGTATTTAAGATGGACCCAAGCCAAATAAATCCCTTGGCTACGCCAGTAGATATGGATTCGGTGGCACTTAACAAATTACAAGAACTAGATCCAAACTTAAGAATCGAAGACATCAAAATCAATCCCAACAGAGTGACTGAACAATTCTCATCAAGTGCCCCAATCTTAGGTGCAGGCGCAGCGGTTACGGCTTTAGCGGCAGCGACTAAAGATCAACAAAAAGATATGTCTGAAGAACAAATGAAAGATCAATTTGCGGAGCAGATTGGTCAAATGCCAACAGACAAAAAATTAGATGGTCAATTTGCCATGGACAAACTTGGAGCTCCAGTAGCGGCCGGGACATTGGCAGGCCAACCGAATCAACTTTCAAATGAAAACGTAGAAAAATTAATTTCCGGATCGCAAACTCTAATTAAAAAGGGTGGCGGAGAAATGAAAATTCAACTCAATCCAGAGGGATTGGGTACAATCCACGTGAACATTCAAGTGAAAGACGGCCAAGTGGGTGTGCAGATGATGGCTGATAATCATGAAGCGAAAAAACTTCTTGAGACAAGCATGAGTGATTTAAAAGTAGGATTAGCAGATCACAAATTAAACTTGAACCAAATGAAAGTGGATGTCTCTGAACAGGCTTCTCAAAATATGAATCAAAATCATGATTTTAAGAGAGAAGAAGCGAGAGATTTCTTAGGACAATTTAGACAGTTCAATGAAGGATTTAGACAAGGTGCAAGTGATACATCGGGAGCGAGAGCTTATAAAAAAGCAGCACAACCAACTCCAGATATTAACCCGGTGGAATCAAGAAGATCAGAATCAAACAAGTCTGGTGGATTGTACTTAGTAGCGTAAAAGGAAATAGCGAATGAACGTAAAGTTGAATACAAAATTAATTAACGATAAGCCCAACGAAAAGCTTGAAGGCACTTACAACAAGGCTTCAAATCTGGATGCAAAAAAATCAGAAGAGTTTTTCCAAGGTAAGGACATGGGTCAGGTTCTCAATGAGATCTCTGATCCAAACTGGGTTGATCCAAAGAAAATGAGAAGAGCTGAAAGCAAGATGGATAAAGATGCTTTCATGAAATTGATGCTCACTCAGCTGAAGTATCAAGATCCAATGAACCCTCTCGAGTCACATGAGATGGCTGCTCAGTTGGCTCAGTTCTCGCAACTAGAACAATTATCAAATATTGATGAAAGCGTTAAGAGTTTAAAAACTGCCCAAGACCCAATGGCCAACTATCAAGCATTGAATTTCATTGGCAAGTCTGTGACTACGAATACTGAAAAAATCATTCGTAACAAAGGCGACAGTGCACATGACTTAAGATTCTCTCTTCCACAAGGTGCTCGTGAAGTGAATGTAAAGATCATGGATGAGGTGGGAGAAGTTGTAAAAACAGTTAAAGCTACAAATTTAAAACCAGGTGAAAACACACTCACTTGGAATGGAACTAAGAATGATGGTTACCCAGCATTCTCTGGAAATTACACCATCGCGGTAGAAGGAGTCTCTGAACAAGGCGCTAAGATCGTTGGCAGAACAACTGCCTCTGGTGTTGTGACAGGATTGAATTATTCTCCTGAAGGACCAATCTTAATGATCGGTGATCAAAAAGTAAGATTGAGTGACGTAAAAAATATTGAAGACTTAAATGAAAAGATGGCTCAACAAATTAGAGAGCAAGGACAACAGGCTCCGCAAGTTCCAGGACAAGCGGTAGCACCGGTTCCAGCCCAGGGGCAGAATGGGGCAAATGCTTCCCCAAAACAAAGTCCAACTAATGTCTCTAAAGGTGCAAAGAAAGAAGAAGTTGCTGGAGCTCCTGATCGTCCCGCTGGTAATATAAATAAAGTACCAATGAGCGGCGAGCTTCAACAAATGTTAGCAAAAGAAGCGAGCTTAAAAAGTTAGAATATAGAGGAATAGTTGTCGCTCGATAGAGCGACGCTGAGGCAAGTGGAATGTTAAAAAATATGGGATCGATACAACCTAATTCTCAAGTGACTCCGTCGACTGGTGGAATCAACAAGGGAATCTCGTCTAAAGATGGCGAGTTATTTAAAGGGTTATTAGAGAAAGAAGTCTCTAAAGACCTAAAGGATTTAGGCCAAACGAAACCAGCATTAGCACAAACGGAAGGTTTAAAATTTTCTACGCATGCGATCGAGCGAATCCAGTCACGTGGAATCAAGCTCACACCGGATGATATGAAGAAGTTAAACGATGCAGTTGATAAAGCCATTCAAAAAGGCTCTAAAGACACGCTTGTGTTAATGGGTGAAAATGCTTTTGTTGTAAGTGCAAAAAATAAAACTGTAATTACAGCAATGGACAAAAACCAAATGAAAGAAAACGTGTTTACGAATATCGATAGCACAGTTTTCATGGGTTAAGAAAAACTTAGTTGTCGCTAGGGAGCGACACTGAGACTAGTTAAAAGGGGTATTAAGGGTTTTAGGTTACGGATTATAAATTAGGGGCTGGACCCGCAAGGGGGGCCCTCCAAATCTCGAATAGAATGTTCGAGATACAATGTCTTTAATGACAGGAGGTCATATGAGTGTTCTTTCATCAATGCTGACAGGTGTGTCAGGTTTAACAGCGCAAGGTGAGGCGTTAGGTGTTATCGGAGATAACATTGCCAACTCACAAACAACAGGTTTCAAATATTCAAGAGCTGAGTTCCAAGACATCGTGTCGAAGAACTTAAAAGGTATTCTTGGTGGTAACCAAATCGGTCGAGGTGTGAAGATCGGTGCCGTGAATCCAATCATGATTCAAGGTAATATTGATCAAACAGAAAAGGCTACGGATTTAGCAATTTCTGGAGACGGTTACTTTACTCTTAGAGGTGGCGACGGGGAAACATTCACTAGAGATGGTTCTTTCCACTTCGACAAAGATGGTTTCTTGGTAACAAATGACGATAGAAAAGTGCAGGGTTATCAAACCGATGCAAAAGGAAAATTGATCAATCAAATTGGTGATATCAGATTCCCGAAAGCTCTTGTTCCAGCAAAGCCAACAAAAGAATTAATGGTTCACTTGAACTTAGATTCTAGAGAAGTAGCCGGTAAAACATTCGATATCAAAGATCCACACGCAACTTCAAACTATTCAACTGGTGTAGAAGTTTATGATTCTCAAGGAACTAAGCACTTAGTAACAGTTTTCTTCAACAAAACTGCTGATAGAAATTGGGAATATCGTGGTTTAGTGGATGGTAAAGAAGTAACCGGTGGTAAAGAAGGCGAAATGTCAGAAGTTATCAAAGGCAAAATCTCGTTCAACGTGGACGGTATCTTGGATACAGAAGAAACATCTTCTCAAGGATTCAACTTCACAGGTGGAGCATTACAAGGCCAACAAATCAAATTGGATTTTGGCGATTCATTAACAACAGACAAAGGCAAAGGATTAATCGGTTCTAAGCAATACGGTAAAGAATCAGATTTAATCACTTGGAAACAAGATGGAGCCGCAGCAGGAACAATCAATAACCTATCATTCAATGATGATGGTGTTTTAACGGCTCTATACAGTAACGGGCAAGCAGAAGATTTAGCACAAGTTGTGATTTCAAGATTTGAAAATTCCGAAGGTTTGTACAAACTTGGTAACAACAGATTTAAGCAATCCAGAAACTCTGGGGAAGCTTCAATCGGTAAGCCAGGTTCGAACGGTAGAGGAACTTTACAGGCGAAATCTCTCGAGAAATCAACTGTGGATTTGGCTCTTGAATTCGTAAAACTAATTCAAAACCAAAGAGCGTTCCAGGCCAACGCAAAGACGATTACAACAACTGACGAATTGTTAGCAGAAGTAATCAACTTAAAGAGATAATTGAATTTTTAATCATCACTCATGACCTTGCTCAGAGGTAAAGCCGACACAACTTTATCTCTGGCATTTTCGTGTATCTGTTTGGCCAGCGGGCGGAGCGTTGAATGAAAGCTTTAGTATTTTTATTAGCATTATTATTTTTATCACCTTCGATTTTAGCGGAGACATCTAAACCGGAATTGAGTTTAGATAAAGTCGTATCTGAAATGAACAAAGAAAAAGAAAACAAAGTAAAATATTTTGTGTCAGTGGCAGAAGCAAAAAAAGATGTCGATGTCGTAAAGGCATTAAAGGCCGACAAGAATTATACTTTTATAAATACAATAATTCACGGTGAGCATATCCTCACTTACTGCATCAAAAACAAGATGTGGAAGTCTGCAGAAGAGCTGATAAAAGGTGGAAGTAACCTTAATCACAAAGATAGCGATGGAAAAGTAGCGCTTATGTATGCAGCGGAAGGAAAGAACAAATATTTAGCCACGATGATAATTGCTTCCAAGGCAGACAAAAAAATCAAAGACAATGCTGGAGTCACAGCCGAAGAATATCTTAAAAGAAATGGTTTGAATTAGAGGGTTTATGAAAATCGGTTTAATAGCACTGATCTTGTTACTATTAAATTCAGCTTTTGCCGGCAGTTGTGAAAGTGCAGGGATTTCCTACGGAAAAGATCCCGAATGGGCATTTACCCATGCTTCTCACGCCAATTTACGAAAGTTATCGGACGCTCAAAAAGGTGGGTGTAATTTCAATGCAAAAGCAAAATGCTTGAATATGAAAACTCGAGTTTCCGCTTTGAGCTGTGCGATCATCATACTTGATGGTGAATACGAAACAGATGTTGTAAAAAAATTCATCGAATTCCAGGTCGATGTAAATTCTAAAGATGCAGACGGAGAAACTCCACTTTCCTATGCCATCAGAAATAGCAGTGTACAAACAATAAAACTTTTGATGGATGCAAATGCTGAATACGACAAATTACTTGCAGACAAATTAAAATTAAAAATTGCTGACGATGTTTCGCTCTATGCACTCACTGCGCTTTTAATAAAAAATAAGGTGAACAGTGAAGAACTGAATCTATGTCAGTACAAACATAAAGTAGTAGAAGGAATGTTCTTCGCCACTAGAGCGATGAGTGATAGTGATTCTAAAGATAAAAATCTCAAACAACTATCAGATAAACTGTATTTACTAAGTTCTGAGACAGGCTATAATGAAAGATGTCTTTATGCTTCAAAGGATTCTGAAAACCCCGGATCGCAAGGATCACTAGGGGTAGAAGCTAATAAATAAAAATCATCATATTTTAAAGATTTAATTTTTAAGACAATCAGTTTTTCGGCACTTCATTTTTTCTAGATCAAAAGATTTAACATACGCCTTGTTGCCTTTTAATAGTTGGGTAACAGGAACTATAAAATTTTTCGTGTGAACTGCGGTGTTGGCATATCTGTGGCTGAATTCGGCGACTGGTGTGTCTGGATAAAACTCACCAGAGAGAATGCCAACTATTTTACATTTCGCCCCGTCACAAGAGAGCAAAGGGGAGCCAGAGCTTCCGCTTATAACATCGCAATCAAATTCAAAGACGTTAGGTCTAAACATTAACCAGTAACTGTCTTTTGCCATTCTTTCTTGGTATCTACATTGCTCACGGTACAAACTATTGTAAGCGTCATCATGGTGACCAGCAAAAGTAATCCAAGGGTTGTCCTTCAGTGATTCCGTGGAGCTAATGGGTAAGGTGCCCATAATGGATCCATCCTCATAACGATGAAGATTCTTTACCATTTTTTTTGTTGCAGGATTGTATACATATTCTGGTTCTGCACCAATTTCTTCTTCTTCAACTTCAATGACGGCCCAGTCGTTTGAATTGGGTTGCCATTTGGAATTATTATTTTCTTCCCAGTCAGATTGATTATTGGAAGAATTAATATCTACGTAGATTTTTTTACCTGTAGCTTTACTGGTGGTTAGAAGTTTATCGTACTGATTGTAAATAAGAATTTTTTTTGAATTGGCCACGCAGTGAGCCGCAGTTAAAATATGAATTTTAGAAATCCAAACACCATTACAAGGATAGTTACTTTTATGCACTTTCTCTACAAGAATAGCGACAATTGGTTTCAACCCCATTTTTTCTGCAAGTTCTTTGGATATCGGTTTACGATTGTCTTCACCATAAATTACAGCATTAGATATCGTTGGTTTTAAAAAAATAAAACAGCTTATTGCTAGGCCTATCATTAGGCTTATTGTTGAAAGCAGAAAATATTTTAGATACCCCAAGTTTTCCCCTGATCAGCGAGACTTCAAATGACGGCCCCACGCTGTCATTTGAAGGGATGATGCCTATACTGATTGAGGTTTTCAAACTAAAATAATTTATCCTAGGTATAAATTTTGATGAGACTTTAGATCGAAAGGATTTGAGTTAGCTGCATTAGCTCGAGTCTTATAGATTTTTGCTTTGTAATTACTTCAGCGAGTGGCAACGTAACGATTTGATCATTCTGTATGCCAATCATAACGTCAGTATGACCGTGCAGCAGTCCATCCACGGCGGAGGCCCCAAGGCGACTTGCCAAAATTCTATCTTGAGCGGTGGGACTTCCACCTCTTTGCAAATGCCCGAGGATACAAACCTTAGATTCATAACCAGATTTTTTTCTGATGGCCTCTGCAAGATCATAGGCTCGACCGGGTTTTTGTCCTTCGGCGGTCACAAGAATACTGCTCAGTTTTCCTCTTTGAACGGATTTATTGATATGATCAATAACATTGTCGATATTGAGTGGGCTCTCAGGAATAAATATTTCCTCTGCGCCTCCTGCTAGGCCCACGTTGAGTGCAATAGATCCAGAGTCTCTGCCCATCACCTCGACAACAAAAAGTCTATCATGGCTAAATGCGGTGTCTCTGATCTTATCTATGGCATCGAGAGCCGTGTTGAGTGCGGTATCAAACCCAATGGAGTAATCTGTTCCGTAAATATCATTATCAATTGTGCCAGGAACACCTACGATAGGAAATTGAAACTCTTCTGCTAGGGCATGGGCACCCTTGAAGGTCCCATCTCCTCCGATACAAACTAAGGCATCGATTCCTTGGTTCTTTAAATTTTCATGAGCTTTTTTTCTGAATTCAGGTTTTAGAAATTCTTTGGATCTTCCTGTTTTTAAAATAGTTCCACCGCGCTGAAGAATATTTCCCACAGATTTTGCGGTCATCACTTCAAAGTTGCCATTGATAAGGCCGTTATAACCTTGAATAATCCCTGTCACTTGAAGATTTCTATATAAACCAGTTCGAACAACTGCACGAATAGCGGCATTCATTCCAGGAGCATCTCCTCCGGAAGTTAAAACGCCAATATGTTTGATATCTTTAGACATGCAATCAGCTTATGCCTAAGGAAGACTACTTAACAAGACTTTTGAAGTCTGAACCTGGCTTAAATTTAGGAGTCCAAGTCGCAGGAATTTGGATTTCTTTTCCTGTGTTTGGATTGCGGCCAGTGCGGGCTTTTCTTTTTGCTTTGGAGAATGTACCAAAACCAACGAGTTTTACTTCTTCACCTTTTTTAACGGATTTCGTGATGGTATCAACAACAGAATCAAGCACCGACTCAATATGTGCTTTGGTCATAGAAGTTTGTTTTGCAACCTTTTCTACTAGTTCTGCTTTATTCATTGATTTTCCCCCTTGAAAATTATGTCAAAAAATTACGCTGTCGAAGTGATGATTGTATCTCTCGAAGTGTTGGCCATTGAAATCCATGCTGTAAAAATCGTCAATGACTAAATTTAGAATTTTATAAAAAGCGCGTTAAGATGTTTTAATGAGGAATCTACGGATTGATACCACAAATAAAATGAGTGGCATTTTGGGTAATTATTTTTTTTGCTCTTGACAGTATATTTTTGGTGACAGGTTATTCTTGATCTTCTTCGGAGTTTTTTTCTTCGCGATCTTCGATATCGTCGTTCTCAGTTTTATATAAGGGAATTGCATATTTTCCGTCGGCCCAATCGCCCAGATCAATTACTCTACATCTTTCAGAGCAAAACGGACGAAACTCGTTGCCATGATATTCAACGAGTTTTCTACATTTAGGACATGGTACTTGCATAAGGAATATTTAGATCGACTTCAAGGAAATGTCTACTTTTTTAGTAGTCATATCCTTTGTCCATAGTTCCGTTGGCAATTGTTTTCCAAGATGAATTGTCTTTGAAGTTCAAAGTGTAATACGTTGAATTTCCACTTAAACCTTGGTGTAAAACTAATTCTGCGATGATGTATCTAGTCGGATTGTTATAGTACACTTCAAAAATCACTTGGTTACTGCCATCATAAGTAAACTTGGTTCCATTCAATCTTACGGTTTGCGCGACTTGTCCGATGGTTTGTCTATACCCTAAGCTAGTTGAAGTTAAGTAAACATAATACTCAGTATCGTTGATTTTTTGAACTTTAGCCTGGATATCACGGCAACCGTATGGATAGCTCCATACACATAAAGAGTAGCTGTCCTGAACAAATATTCTAAGGTTAAAATCTCTAAATTTACTTTCGTCAGTGATGTTTCCGTTTGGATTATAAACGCCTCCACCGCTACCTGGATTCGAAGGATCCCAAGTACAAATACCGTTTACAACTTGGCCTTGGCAGGCTGCAGGAGCACCGTTCTTTTCTTTGTCAGAGCAGGCCACTAAAGTTAGTCCTACTGTAACCCAGACTAAAGCCATACTGAAATATACTCTTAGCGCTTTCATAGCGTTTTCTCCTTATACACATCCTATTGTATTACAGGATCCGTGCCAGACGAGGATCGGTTATATTGCAGCTAATAACCATTTTTAGCCGACTGCCAAAAAACGTCCACCACCTGTACAGAAAGGCGCCAGCTATAAAGCTTTAAACCTATAATGTTTAGAAATCTTAATACTCTCTCAAAACTCTTGAGAGAGTGGGTTTTCCGAGGGAAAATGACTGTAGGGAAATCCAGAAGGGTAACTAAAATATGAAAAAAATCTTAATGAAGAATAAGACCACGAGAGAATTAAGGCGTGAGACTCGTAAAGTGATCGGCCTGACATCTATTCTGCTATTGATCGTTATTTTTGGAATGACGGCACTCGGTTAAGCGGATTAGTAAGAAATCACGGCATTTAGAATAAAAATCAAAAACATCATCAGTGAAACATATCTGTAAAGCATAACTGCAAACTCCTACCTATGAATACCCATCGGTAGTTTGCATAGAGGCTTTAGGCTTTTTATGCTTTCTTACGCAAAAACCAAAACATACTAAAAATTATAAAAAGAACGCTGATCAAAGATGAGACAGAAAGTCCCAGCACTTGATCGCCACGGAAATCCCCTCGGAACTGTTCAACGACAAGTCTTCCAAAAGCATGAAGAAGGAGCCAAATAAAGAACAGGGATCCACTTTTAAGTTTTTTCCTTTTCTCCGTTAGGACTAGGAGTATCCAAATGATCGCCTCAATCAAAATCGAATAAACTTGCGTGGGATGGAGAAGGATATTGGTAGGAGCCTCCACACCTTCAGGGAATCGAATGGCCCAAGGAAGGTCACACTCTTTCCCAAAGCAGCATCCGGCAAAGATACAGCCAATTCTTCCAATGATGTACCCTAGTGGAAGAACAAGCGCTGAGCAGTCTAGCCAGTTAAAATAATTTTGCTTAATTTTTTTGACGAAAAGATAGGAAGCTAAAATTCCACCGACTAATCCTCCGTAAAAAACAAATCCACCTTTATAAATTTTAAAAACCTCTACAGGGTCACTGAGGTAATATTGAGGATACTCAAAAAGAATATGAAACACTCTTGCGCCCAAGAAAGCACCGAGCATTACCATGATAGATATTTCTGTAGAAATTTTAGGAGGAAGGTTAAGTTTAATGGCTCTTTTATAAAAATAAACAATAGAAATGGAGAAGGCCAGACTCATCACCACAAGATAAATTGGAATATTAATATGTGGTGATGGATGAAAGATGGGAAACATATTATTCTAGATCGTAGGTGTAAGATTGGTATCTCACGCTCTTGGTGACGCTTCTAACAATTATGATTCCGGCTACAATCATAATGAAGCAAAGAATTTGTCCCATAGAAAAATATTCTGCGAAGAATCCAAGTTGTGCATCCGGCTCTCTAAAGAACTCGATGATAAATCTTGCGATTCCGTAGAAAATCAGGAACCAACCGGCGATGACGCCTGTGCGTTTCCACTCGATTTTTACTTTTTTAGGAGGTTTTCCATTTTTTGATTGTTCCGCAATCGCAGTTTCTAGAACCGGAGCAAAACCTTTTTTCTGTTCCCACTTTTGAATCACATGGCAGAGGAAGAATACGATTAAACCTTCGCCGAGAGCTTGGTAAAGCTGCGAAGGATGTCTTGGCATTGGCCCGCCTTCGGGAAAGATCACGCCCCATGGAACGTCAGTAAATCTCCCATAAAGTTCGCCGTTGATAAAGTTTCCAAGTCTCCCAAAGAAAATCCCAATGGCCGCACCAATGACGACATTGTCTACGATATGATAAAACTGAATCTTATATTTTCGGCAGAAGAAAATAACCGCTACGACATAACCAAGAAGTGCTCCATGGAAAGAAAGCCCGCCTTGCCAAACGGCAAATACTTCTGATAGGTGATTCATGTAGTACATTGGATTATAAACCGCGACATATACGAGTCTTGCACCGATAATCATGCCGATCATGATGTAAGTGATAAGAGCTTGGTTGCCTTCCGAATTTAAAATGTTTAAGCCGCGCTTATGGCGTCTCATCAAAACTAGGTAGCCCACAAAATAACCCACAAGGTACATTAATCCGTACCATCTGATTTGAAGTGGGCCTAAATGAACAAGAACGGGATCTATGTTGTGAATATAATGTGTCATTCGTACATTGCACTAGAATTTAAGCGACTTGTCCACTCTCTTTTGGCTCTTCTTTCCTGAAGCTCAAGAAAAATAGAATAATGATTCCGCACACAATAGCAGAATCAGCAATATTGAATGCGGGCCATGAATAAAGATGTCTAAAATGGAAATCAAGGAAATCGATAACGTATTTTACTCTTAAGCGATCGATATAGTTCCCAAGCGCACCACCAAAAACTAAACTCAGAGCAAGAACTTGGATTTTATCGCTTGCTTTAACAGATTTTAAAAAATAAATGATAATCCCCATGGCAATAGGCGGAATAAGAAGAAAAAAAGTTTCTCTAAAAACCTCAGGGCTTCTTGCCATAAATCCAAAGGCTGCTCCTGGATTTTGCACATAAGTGAAGTTAAAATAATTTTCAATAACGGTAACGCTTTCGCCTAAGTAAAACTTAGATTGAACATAGATCTTTGTGACTTGATCCATTGCTACTAAAAGTGCCGTTGTCGTTAATAGATAAACCAATTTTATTTTTGTGTCTGTTTTCATGGTCAGTAAACTCATATCAGTGCCTCAACGCATTTCGGGCAAATGCCCGGATGTTTGCTAGATGATTTTAGATCTGTGTTGTATGTCCAGCATCTCACGCACTTCTCGCCCTCAGCTTTTTTTGCTTCGATGTGGAGTTTGCCATTTTTAAGATGCACTTGAGAAACAATGAAAAACTCTAAAAGACTGTCTTTTAAAAGTTCTAAGACTTTTAGGTCTTCACCTTCGGCTGTGATGATCAGCTGAGCCTCAAGACCAGATCCAATCACTTTATTTTTTCTAAGCTCTTCTAAAGTTTTAAGAGCTTCAGCTCTGATGGCCTGGAAAGTTTCAAAAGTTTCGATCACTTCAGGATTTACCCAGGCTTTATTTGTTGTTGGGAATTTTTCTAAGAACACGGATTCTTTTTCTTTCCCTAGAGTGTGAGCATAGGTTTCTTCAGCCAGGAACGAAGCAATCGGTGCCAGCATTTTTGCTAGGCTGGTGGTGATTTCATAAAGAGCTGTTTGCGCAGATCTTCTCAGATGACCATTGGTTTTTCTAACATACAGTCTATCTTTCAAAATATCCAAGTAGAACGCCGAAAGATCTACGGTCACAAAGTTATTGATCAAATGATAGATCTTGTAGAATTCATATTTTTCATAACCTTCGGTTACGTTTTCTACCAGTGCGGTTAGTTTTGCAAGCGCCCACTGATCAAGAGAAGTTAAATCTTTATAAGGAAGAGCATCTTTTTTGTGATCATAATCAGAAAGATTTCCGAGAAGGAATCGGATTGTATTTCTAAGGCGTCTGTAAGTTTCTGTGATTCTTGCGATACCTTCTGGATTGCAAGACAAATCATTGGCGTAATCTTCATGCGTGGCCCAGAGTCTAAGAATGTCAGATCCGCTATTCTTGATCACGTCCATGGGATCGACAACGTTTCCTAAGCTCTTACTCATTTTTTGACCTTTAGCAAACATCACAAATCCATGAGTGAGGACAGTCTTAAATGGAGCAATTCCTTCGGCGGCGACAGAAGCAAGGAGAGAAGTGTGGAACCAACCTCTGTGTTGATCCGAACCCTCGAGATACAAATCTGCTGGTTGAGTGAGACCCGTACGTTTTTTCTGAACCGCGGCCCAACAGACTCCACTATCAAACCAAACATCAAGAATATCTCTACCTTTTTCGAATTCAGCTTTTCCGCACTTTTCACATTTGTGAGAGCCAGCAAAAATTTTAACGTCTGTATCAAAGTAACCTTCGATGCCTGCGCCACCTTTAGTATCAATTCGGTTAGCATCAGTGTGATCCATGCTATCCGCGATTCTCATCATCACATCTTCTTTGGCAAGAGGAGTCTGACAAGCTTTGCAGTACAATACTGGAATCGGAACACCCCAAAGTCTTTGACGAGAAACACACCAGTCTGGGCGATTCTCGATCATTGCAGAAATTCTTCTTTCGCCCCAAGAAGGAACCCAGTTCACCTCTTTGATGGCGTTCAAAGATTTTTCGCGGATGGTGTGACCAGAATCTTTTAGATCCATTTTCAAGAACCACTGGGGAGTCGCTCTGTAAATCAACGGAGCTTTCGATCTCCAGCAATGTGGATAGCTATGTTCGATTTCACTGTGATGAAGGAGGTGCCCGGTTTCTTTGATGAGATCGAGAACGATTTTATTCCCTTCTTTGAGAACGTGTTTCCCTTGAAGGAATGCTGGAGCATCTAAATTATAAAAACCACCATCATCTACGGGAGATAAAATCGGAAGATGATATCTCATACCAACGTTGTAATCGTCGACACCGTGACCTGGGGCTGTGTGCACGAGTCCTGTACCAGCTTCAAGCGTTACGTGATTTCCGAGAAGAACTTTTCCAGTTCTTTCGATGAAGGGATGCTTGTACTCAAGGTTTTCTAGATCTATGCCCTTTAAAGTTTTTGCGGGAGATAAGGACTTAAGAATAATGCCGGTGTCTTTTTCAAAAGCTTCTTTAAGACCTTGAGCAACAACCAAATAATCAGACTGACCATTGATTTCGTGTGTTTCATAAATTTCGTATTCAAACTCTGGGTGAACAGTAACAGCTAAATTCGCCGGAAGAGTCCAAGGAGTTGTGGTCCAAATTACCAGATTGGTTTTCTTATGAGAATTCGGAACACCTAAGTGTTTTAACATTTCAAATTTTACGTAGATCGCTTGGCTCTTGTAGTTTTTGTATTCGACTTCGGCTTCAGCAAGCGCAGTTTTCAGAGCCCAACACCAGTAGACTGGTTTTGTGCCGTGGTAGAAGGCGCCAGTTTTTAGAATGTTCGCGAGAACTCGAACTTCTTCCGCTTCGTATTCTGGTTGCAGAGTCATGTATGGGTTTTCCCAATCCGCCATCACTCCAATTCTTTTGAATTCTTCTCTCTGTATACTCATCCACTTCGTAGCTTCTTCACGGCAAAGATTTCTAAATTGCTTATCAGTGAGATCGTTCCTTTTATCGCCAAGAGCTTTTGTAACTACCAATTCAATTGGCAAACCATGGCAATCCCAGCCCGGAATGAATGGCGCTTTGTAGCCGCTCATATTTTTGTATTTGATCACGGTGTCTTTTAAAATTTTATTGAGAGCATGACCCACGTGAATATGGCCGTTGGCGTAGGGAGGACCATCGGGCATTGAGAAAGAACCTTTCTCTGCATTGGAGTTCAGCATCAGATTGTAGATATCTTTTGAACGCCAGAATTCAATAAACTCAGGTTCCCTTTGATTGAGATTTCCTTTCATAGGGAAATCCGTTTTTGGCAAATTGAGGGTGTCTTTATAGTTCACTGGCTCTGTGACTGGTTCTTTACTCATGTTATCCTTGGTCGTATGCTTTAATGTAGGAACTAATCTATTGAAATTAGGGCTTTAAAGTCAATGATCGGGACAGGGTTCTATGAGCGATTTGGGAAAATGGTCTTAAGTTTGTCATAACCGAGGGTTATAAGCATCCTAACGACATCCGCATCTGATTCCATATTGAGTTCAGCCTTTACGGTATCAATGATATTTTGAGATTTTTGATCTACAGAAACACCAGTTTGACGTCTTTCTGAGACTTTGAACTCAATGCTTCGCTCATCATAACGAGGTTGCGTAGGTGACTTCACAGGAGCTTCTTGCTCAAACTCAAACGCACGACTCATATCAAAGTTTTGCGTGAAATCTGGAGCATCTGGTAAGTTTTGTGGAACGGGATTTTGTACGGGCTTAAGTGGTACTTGTGCTTTCAAGGTTTCTTTCTGTTTCTCAAACTGATTGAGTTCTGTTGCTAATGACTGAAGTTGATTTTTGAAATCTTTTGAACTGACTGGAGCAATGTTTTCTAGGCGACCATCCCCTAAAGAGGAAACACCATTTCTTCTGGCTTGAAGATAAAGTGCGACAAGAGTTTCTTTTGTTGTCGCCATGTTTTTAACATACTCAGGCTGTGACTGTACCCAAACGTACGCTTTCGCAACGTCTTCTCTAGTGTAAGCCTGTGGTGGTATATGATTACTTGCCATGAAGGGTCAGAAACTAGCTGGATTTCTAAGACTCATCAAGATTTAAGTTCATGAGACCGCGTAATATTTTTTGATGTCAAAAATAAAAATTATTTTGCTCTGAAGTGAGACGAAAACAACAAACAGTGGACTAACAGATTTATCCACAAAAGGTCCGAGTACCTTTTGTCTACGTTGTGCTGATATAATCTCTTGGATTAATTCCGTATTTTTCAATTTTTCTCAAAAGAGTTTTCTTTGGAATGTTTGCATGAAGAGCAGTTTGATTGATTCTACCTTTAAAAGTTTTCAAAGCTTTAATGATAAATTCTTTTTCGAAGAGCTCTTTGTGCTTGCCAAAATCCAATTCACCATTCACTTCAACGCCAGCAATTTGAATTTCTTCTTCGCCTGCAACTGGAGCAATCGTTTCACCAGGTTCTTCAGAGCCCTGAGCTAATTTCTGAACATCTTCAAAAGAGATCCCGAGCGACTTTAATACTTTTTCAGGCAATGAATGAAGTGTGATTTTGTTTGAAGTTTCAATTACAAATGCATATTCCATGACGTTTTCTAATTCACGAATGTTTCCTGGCCAGCCGTACTTTTTAAAGCACGCCATAACCTCAGGAGAAATTCCAAGCATCTTTTTGCCATGAGCTTTATTGAATTTTGCTAAGAACATATTGAGTAATGTGTCGATATCATCCTTGCGATCTCTCAGAGGTGGTAAGAACATCGGGATAACGCTCAAACGGTAAAATAAATCTTCTCTGAAGGTTCCTTCTTCGATCATTTTTTCGAGAGGTTTGTTTGTAGCTGCAATGATTCTAACATTGGCTTCCAATTCTCTGTTCGCACCAACTGGAGTGAACACTTTTTCTTGCAATACTCTCAAAAGTTTTGCTTGCATCAAAAGTGGCATATCTCCGATTTCATCTAGGAAGAGAGTTCCGCCTTCAGCGTATTGAAATTTACCGATTTTTCTTTGGTCAGCGCCTGTGAAAGAACCTTTTTCGTGACCAAACAATTCAGATTCAAATAAATTTTCAGGAATTGCAGAGCAGTTGATTGCGACGAACTTTTGATCTTTTCTTGCAGAGTTAAAGTGGATCGCTCTAGCCACGAGCTCTTTGCCTGTTCCTGATTCACCACGGATCAAAACTGAAGTATCTACGTTTGAAAGTCTCGAAATAAGGCTAAACACCTTTTTCATTTCGATGTTTTTACCAACAAATTTTCTATCAGATTCAATAAGGATAGGAGATGAGGCTGCTGCTGACGAGATCATATCGTGAGCCTCGATCGATCTTTCTACGAGTTGGATCAACTCATCGCCTTTAACAGGCTTTGAAAGATAGTTGTAAGCGCCCTCTTTAACAGCAACAACAGCATCGTTGATGTTTGCGTAGGCAGTCATGATCAATACAATTGTTTGGGGAGAGAGTTCTTTGATTTTTTTAAGAGTTTCAAGACCGTTCAGGCGAGGCATATCTACGTCAAGGATAACGAGGTCGTATTGCTGAGATTCCATCTTTTCGATAGCATGCAGGCCATCTACAGCGTCATCCACTGTGAATCTGCCTGAGTTCCTCAGTGTAGAGCTGACCGCTAACCTTAAACCAGCGTCGTCATCCGCTACTAATACCTTCAACATTTTCCCTCCGAACATCGGTATCATAATCTTCCCCCTAATGATCCATCGCCTACATTCCCACTTTGATGCTGGCCACTTTGATCCATTGGCAGATTCACCGTAAAGGTTGAACCTTGCTGAGGAAGACTCTCAACAGTTATCTGTCCTTTATGCAGCTCTACAAAATATTTTGCAAGGTACAAACCTAGGCCTGACCCCTTAATAGGTGAATTTTTCACATGTTTAGTGCGATAGAACTTTGTAAATATGTGTCTAATTTCGTTCTCTGTGATGCCAATTCCTTGGTCAGCGACTTGAACGATAATCTGCCCTTCATCTTCTTCGGACGTCACAAGGATTTTAGAGTTCGTGGGTGAGTACTTAATGGCATTTTCAATGAGGTTCGAGAACACTTGCTTCATCAGGTCGGCATCGATTTTTACTGAGAAAAGAGTGTCGAGTTCAGGGATGATCTCGATATTTTTTTGTTGAGCAAGGTATTCATATTTTTTGATTGTATCTTCCAAGATGCGATTGATGTCGCGAGATTGAAGATTCAATTTAATTTTTTGCGATTCCACTCTTGATAAATCAAGAATCGAACTGATGAACTCCGTGAGTTCTTCCGCAGATTTTCTGATTGTTTGAATGGCAGTTTTTTGTTCTGGCTCAAAGTTTTCAGAATTCGCGAGAGCTATGTCGGCCATACCTTGAATTCTCGCAAGCGGAGTCTTCAGGTCATGAGACATCATGCTGAGGAAGTTGTTCTTAAGCTCTTCAACCTGGGTGAGGAGTTTGTTTTTTTCAGTCAATTCCCAGAATTTTTTATTTTCGCGAATCAATCTGTATGGAATGAAGAAGTAGTAGCATACAAACACTGCGATCAATGGTTGAGCCATTCCAATTGCAATTCCACTAAACGTGAAGAGTAAGCTTGAAATAACGATGTAAGCGCCAACGGTAGATAAGATAAGGAGAATGGCTCTAGATGGAGTTAGTTTGAATACTGAGAACACAACGACAATTGCAAAAAGAATAGTCATGGCTGTGTTTACAGCCTGTGGAGTTCTGATCACACCATTATTAAGTAAAAGTGTAGCAATGATGTTCGCTTGTGTTTCCAGATTACTCATAGAGAAATTGTGTCTATCGTAAACAGTCTTTACGTAATCTTGATAATCAAACTTAGTATCCTTACCAATTAAAACAATTTTATCTTTAAATTGATTGTCTAAAGTTTTCTCATCGTAGACAGCTTCAAAAGACGATGGTTCGTATGTACCGGGTCTTTGATAGTTGACGTAGATTTGCTTTGAAGTTTTAAAGTCAAAGGCTCCTCGATAATTTGATAAATCGGATAAATGATTTATCAGGTTTGCAGCTTTAACTTGAGAATAAACATAACTTTGATCGTAAAGTAATGCGCGTCTTGCAACACTATCTTCAGCAAAATGCTGAAAATCAGTCGAAAGATAGCCCGGGCTGTATTTCAAATCTGGGAAATTATCTCCCACGATAACTTTATATTCTTCGCCTTTATTAGGTAGCTCTTTCATGTAAAGAATGTGATTTCTGAATTTCTTTAACGTTTCTGTGAATAATAGTTGATCAGTCTTAGAACCTTTAAGCGTCTTTGGATCAATAATATAATAAACTAATAATGGATCTTGTTTTAAAAGTTTTTCTAGCAAGGCTATATGTGCTGTGAGTGTCGGCTCACCGCTGAACTTTTGAAGAGTAGTTTGATCAACGGCTATGGTTTTGATATCCGACGAAACTTTTGTAAAAGGATTTAATCTAAAGCGCAGATCGTAAGTAAAAAATTCTAAGTAATGGAGAGGGAAATAAGTAATTATCAGAGCAATTGCTAGTGCTACACACATTCTTAAGAGTATAAAAATTTTTTGTCGACCGTAAGCCATATACATCCTGCTCAAAGGAACTCTTTAAGTGATTATTAAATAATAATTAACAGGTGATAATGATTCTAGATTAGATAACTATCAAAAATATTCACTAGGCGAAGTGGAAATCATGCCCTTAGGTTTTTTGACTGCTTCTTTTTTGATTTTGCTTTTAAACTCCATACTTAATCTCCTGTTGCCACAATAACATAGCAAGATCTCTGCCAATATATTAAAAATACTATAAATATCCATATTCTAATAATTACAAAGTCTTAACGCGCCTTAGACATGGCAAATTGCCGATATTGTTGGTGTATTTCGGTAACCATTTGGAACCTAATTAAATTAAAGGTGTCAGTTGGATACTGAATTTTATCTCAGCTTATGGAAAAACTTCACATAATGACCACAAATATTACGCCTCTGCAATGTGCTTTTAGGGTGAAAACTCGGCTAGAAAGTGGTGATTTTTATGTTGTCTAAGTTCTTTTTACCAAAAAACTGTACGCCCAAGTCGTTTGCAACTTAGTAATATCTTGATTCGATGAGAGGGTTAACGATTTATTCTGAAAATTCTCTTGAAATTTTTTGTAAGAATTGAAAGAGACAAAATTCAGTTTATATTTTTCAAATATTTTGTTCCAAGCCTCACGCGTTTCAGAGTTGTCTTCGATCAGAATAATATTTTGCGCTGCTGTGATTTTTGATTCATGTAAACAATAGAAGAAGTTTGTTTTTTGTAAATTTATTAAGCATAATTAAGTTTATGCGCACTGATGGTCAGTTTAAAAGCTAAATTGAATATTTAACTAAATTTGTGGGTTTTATTGTGAATATATTTGGATTTGAAAATTACATTGATAAAGGTATAGGTGGGTTGAATCCAAAACTAAAATGGGCATGGAAGCCAGCCTATTGGAATTTAATTAAAAATCCAAAGCCTATTCTTTCTTTTGATTCTAAAATTGTTATTCACTTAGAAAAAGAGTTCAAAAAAGGTTATACGCTTTTGCTTTCTAGAAAAAATCCTATGATAGGAAATATCATGCGAGAACTGAAGAAAAAGAAAATTCCTTTTCTATACATCAATTGGGACGAGTTCATTGAAGAAGGGATAGTTTACTTTGATGAATCAAAAAATGCCTATCAACTTAGATATAAAAAACATAGTTTTGATCTTAAAAAAGTAAAATCTATTTATATGGATTACTTCGAGCTGTTAGAAGTCTTTCATTTCAAAAGAACAAAATTTAACAATAAAGAAAAAGTTTTTTTGGCTAGGTGGATTGAATCTTTAAAAACCCTAGAGGCTGTTTGTCCAGGCGCTAAATGGTTTCCGTCAAAGCCAATGAGTATTGCTTTTGAAGTGCAGAATAAATTTGTAGAGCTATTACAGGCAAAAAGGATTGGATTTAATATTCCCAAAATGATTTATTCTAATGATTATAGAGAAGTTCAAAAATTCTTAATGGATAGAAAATCGATTATTAAAGAATCGGGTCTGAAAGCATTTTTCAAAGGAAACAATACACAACTAATTTTTAATTCTACAGTTGTTGATCCTTCTAATAAGAAGCTTAAGAACTTACAGAATACACCGTGCATGTTTCAGGAATTTATTGATAAAAAATATGATTTACGAGTAGTGGTGATTGGAAATAAAGTTTTAGCAGCGAAAATTGAATCACGAAAGGATAAGAGGGCAACTAGTGACTGGAAAGGTAGAGAGCATCTAGTTCCCTTTAAACCTTACAAACTTCCAATCGCAATTGAGAAAAAATTAGTTCAATTTATGAAAAGCTTGGATTTTAAAATTGCTAATTTTGATTTAGTTCGAGGAATCGATGGAAAGTATTATTTCTTAGAAATGAATCGCCCAGGGCAATGGTTTTTTATCGAAGCTCTTTCAGGGATTCCGGTTACTAAAACTTTAATTTCAAATTTTTGATTATAAAAATAAATATTAAAAATTACTTTCTAATCTTTAAAGATCAACTGAATAGGTTCCAGTGGGCGCTTTTCGTCTTCTGGGACATTCATGGCTTTTTGGTCTTCGACGGAGATTTCTCTGGTTTCTGTATCTTCAGGTAATTCGAAATCCACTGCGGGTAAGTAGCTTGCGTATTCTTTCATGTATTGCGTCCAGATTGGAACTCCGCCTGAGGATCCTGTGAGTTTTGCCGACGTGTTGTCGTCATAGCCGACCCATGCAACAGCAACATGAAGTGGAGTGAAGCCTGCAAACCATGCGTCTTTGAAATCATTTGTTGTTCCGGTTTTTCCAGCAGCAGGGTGAGTGAATCCACTCAAGCGTGCGCCAACGGCTGTTCCGCTTATTATGGTTTGCTTCATCATTCCTACTAAAATTGCAGCGTCGTCTTTTTCGATGGTTTGATCTTTTTCAATCACGTGCTCGAATATAACTTCGTCCTCTAGGCTTTTGATTTTTCTAATCATGGTGAGCTTTGTTTTTTCTCCGAGTCGAGCAAGTGTCGAGTAAGCTTGAAGAACCTCGAGTGCCGGAAGCTCAAAAACTCCCAATGTCAAAGCAGGGAAGGCCTTCATTGGACTTTCGATTCCGGCAGCTCTGGCAGCATCAATGATATTCGCCAATCCGATCTTTACACCGAGGGAAGCCGTTGCCGTGTTCAGAGAACTCTTGAGAGCAAAGTACATCGGTATTTGGCCGTAATATTTTCCACCGTAGTTTTTTGGGCTCCACTCTTGACCTTCGTACTTCATCTTGAACTTTTCATCGTTCAACAAAGTCAATGGTTGGTACGGCTCTCCCGCATCATCCACACTTTCCAGTGCAGATAGGAAAACAAAAGGCTTAATGATGGATCCAACTTGTCTTCTGGATTGAATGGCTCTGTTGTATTGAGAAACTTTAAAGCTTCTTCCGCCAACTATCGCTTGAATGTGGCCATTCGTGGGATCTGCACTGATCAATAGTCCTTCGAGAACTTTTTTATTTTTTTCTTTGAGTTCTTTTACGATCTTGTTATTTTTTTCTAAGTTTTCGATTCCCATTTTGACAGCTCTCTGGGCAGCCTCTTGAGCCTTGAGATTCAATGTGGTTTCGATTTTTAATCCAAAGGTTCCATCCACTCCCGCGTCTTCAAGCTCTCTCATGACGGCATCCACAAAGTACGGGGCAGGCTCTGATAAAACTTTTTGCGGAGCCTTTGGGAGTGGCGCTGCACTTGCTGTTGTCATCTCTTCTTCGGAAATAGTTTTTTCTTCGAGAAGTTTTGTTAGAACTTTTTGTCTTCTCTCAAAGGCATTTTCTGGATTTCTAAATGGATTGAATAATCCTGGGCTATTTACAATGGCCGCCAGCAGTGAGCATTCAGGTAAATCCAATTCAGTGAGTGGTTTTCCAAAATAATATTCTGCAGCCGCTCCAAATCCTCGAATTTGAAAAGAACCGTTTTGCCCCATATAAATTTCATTGATGTAGGCCTCTAGGATGTCATCTTTTGAGGATTTTGTTTCAATGAGAAGTGCCATGAAAACTTCTTTGAATTTTCTAGAGAAAGTTCTTTCATGAGTTAAGAAATAATTTTTCACGAGCTGTTGCGTGATGGTTGATCCGCCTTGAACCACTTTTCCAGAAACCGTATTTCGTAAAAAAGCTCTTGCGATTCCGATGACGCTGATGCCTTGATGTTCTAAAAACTTTTGATCTTCAATGGCGAGAAGGGCGTTCAAGCAAATTGGCGGAGCATCACCCAGCTGTACCATACTTCTCATGATAGGTTCTTTGCCGTAAAACTGAGCGAAAAGTACGGGCTCAAGTTCGGTCAGCGTAATAGCCGTGGAATCCACATCATACACGTCGATAATTATATTTTCAGCAGAGAGTGCAATGGTGTGCGTGCCTGAAGATTTTTTAAGGACAATGCATTTTTCAACTCCATCTTCCATATCGCGAAGTCGCTCTTCACAGAGTTCTTTGGGCCAGAGAGAGTAATCGTGTTCTGCGAGGGCTTGAGAAGCCTCGCGCTGTCTGAATCCCGCAGTTTTTAAAGCATCGATGATTTCGCTGGGACTGGCCCTTACCCCTTTGAAATATTTTATGGGTGCGGAATAAAATTCTAAAGGAGGGGAGAATCGTTTTTTTTGCAGTTGAGTATCAATTTGACTATTGAGAGCGAGAATCCAACTTATAAAAAGTGAAGTGATGATGACAAGCGTCGCGCCCGCGCCGATAGCAACGTACTTTCGTTTGATGTTTTTTGCCCATTCATAATTTTTTAAAATGGGCTCATTCCATCTTGATGATGGTTTGTTTTCATTGTCGCTTGACATAACTGTCTATACTCCGCTCTAGTAATGTTATGAAATTATCAAATCATCAATTAGAAGTCATGGTTAATCGAGTTTTCCAATTTTGGAAGCAAAAAAACATCGCCACTTTCAAAGTCGACGAAAAGGTAGCTTTCAAAAGAGCAGTTGAAGTTCTCAAAAATGAATTCGAAAAAGAAAAACAAATTGAACTCGAAGCTCGCACCATGGTGGAGAGCCTTGAAAAACAAAATCCAGACATGGAGCCTCACAAGATGTTTTTGATGATCAAAAAGAAGCTCGCTAAAGATAAAGGACTCGTTTTATGATGCTTTCAGATGATAGAAAATCCCATTTTGCCCATCTTTTGTGCGATACGCTTTATGATGATGATTTAGTGGATTTTACGGAAGATGCCGTGGCACTGAGACATGCGAAAGACGGAATCGATGCTTTCCTAAATGAACTCGAAGCGATTGATGGCTCGGTCCGCACTAAAATTCTATCACTTAAACGTGGAGTGGTGGAAGGTAGCCCGGAATGGGATACGATGTACAGAAAGTACTACGAAGAAGAAATCCAAAGAAAAAACAAAGCATAGCAGTATTTTAGAGGGCTTAGCCATCTATAGACTTGACTCATATAAGCTACACTTCTACTCTTTCCGTAATTAGTAAGTACTGAATGAACGCGGGACAAGCGTAGAGGGTTTTATGAAATCATTTTTTGTTCTTTTGTTAACGATCGTTTCTGCTCAGACCTTTGCGGGTGATATTAACTGGTCTGGTAAATATCAAATCGAATCTCAACTTTTGAAAAATCCAAATTTAGGGAAAAGCGAAAGAGAATACTCTTACTTCAACCATCACTTGGTTTTAAATCCTCACATCATCGCAGCAGACGGAATCACGATTCATTCAAGATTTGATATCTTCAATAATTCTGATTACCCAAATTCGCAATTCGGAGAATTCTTTGGTGGTTCAGAAACTCCTTCAGAGAAAAAAGCAGCAACTGGTGAATTGGAATCCGAAACTTTAGCGGTGACAGAACTTTACTTAACTTGGACTCAGCAGTTCGGTTCACTCTTGGCGGGTAGAGCGCCGGTACAATTCGGTTTGGGAATTACACACAATGCGGGCAATGGAGAGTTTGATCACTGGTTTGATAGAAAAGATCTTGTTGGTTACAAATTCGTCATGGGCAATATGTTCTTTATGCCGATGTACGGAAAAGTGAACGAAGGTGACGCAGAAACTGACGATGATATTCGTGATTACATGTTGCACTTTGGATATGAGAATCTAGATACGGATTTAGAAATTGGTTTGTTCTTCCAACAAAGAAAAGCAAATCCTGCTGGAAATGATCTAGCTTTACCAACGCCACCAACAGATATTTATAACGACTCTGCAAACACTGACGGAACATCTAACTATAGCGTTAAGACTTATAACTTATACGTGAAAAAGAAAAATGGTCCGTTCAATGTTGGGATTGAAGCTTCAATGCAAGATGGAGATACGGGTTTAATTTCTGTGGGCACAGGAGAAAAAATCCAAATAGATGCTTACGCAATTGCTGCGGAGTTATCTTATAAACCAGAAGGTTCAAAATGGGATTACGATCTTAAACTTGGAACAATCAGTGGCGATGATAAAAACACATCTTCGACATATGAAGGATATTTAGTTGATCGCAACTATGATATCGCACTTCTTCTCTTCAACTATCAATTGGGCTCTGGAACGGACACGATCGGTAACGAAAATTATATCGATGAAACCACAGGTGGAAAAACTAAAGTGGACGTAGGTCAGCTTTCAAACGCAATGTACTTTGCTCCGGGATTCAACTGGAAGTGGAGTGACAAGTGGGGAATGAAGGGTAGATTTACTTACGCGCAACTTTCTCAAGAAAGACAAGCGGGACAATCAAAAGACTTAGGTTATGAAATTGATTTTAGCATTTACTACCGTCCGTTTGAAAGATTTGTTGTTCAAATGGATACAGGTTACCTCATGACGGGCGATGCCTTTAAAGGCGCCGGCACTCTAGAAAATGATGATGCTTATGGAATTTTAACAAAAGCAGCGATTAGCTTCTAATCACCTTTGCACCACACCTTTGAAGTGGAGCTAATCGTGGCCTTTGTGCCCGGGGAAACCCGGGCTTTTTTTTTGCTTTTCTTCGCAAGTGATTCTAGAAACTAAAAAAGGGTGGCTGTTTAGGCCACCCTTAGGAGTTAGAAAGGAGTTGTGCATTCCTCGCACAATTTAAAAACCGAAATTAATTAGATACTAATATCCAGTGTAAGGAGTTGGTCCCGCACGTTGTTGTTGACCATTCATAGTTGGAAGGCCTGTGTTCTGTTGTTGATATTGGTTAGCCATTGCAAAGTTATTTGCAGATGGATTGTACATGATTCCGTTTTGTTTGCGGTAGTCCACTTGTTGTTGTGGGTTCATACCTGAAAGAATCGATGTGCTCACACCAGCGAAAGTTCCGGCTGGATTTGTTGAATCATACTGTTGCAAGTTGCCGTTCTGTCCTGCATTGAATTGTGTGTTTGTACCAGTGCCATTTGTTGGGCTGTACACTCCGTTTTGTCCCGCAATTGTTGGTGAACCAGACAAAGTATAGTCTAAAGTTATAAGTCTCTTGTCTGTGATCGCAGGAGCTAATGGTTCGATTAGAGTTTGGTAGCTAGCAGTTCTTTGGTCTCTCAGCTGAGTGATCAAAGTGCTTTCTCCAGCTTTTGGAGCAGGTAAAGATCTTTTGATAGATTCTCTGTAACCTGCGATTTGTTTTTCCATTCCGTAAACTAAATTTTTTCTTTCGATAGAGCGTTGATCGAGTTCCAATTGAGCTTGGGCATTGAAGCCATACATTCTTTGCATATTTTGTAAATCAGCGATGCGTGTATCAAGAGATTCAATATTTTGTACTTGAGCTTCTAAACCTCTGCTAAATGACTCTTCGCTTCTCTTTGTTTGCATAGATTGAATCGCAATTCTAACATCCGCAGAAAGATCTCTATCGTCTTTTACAAACTTAGCGATTCTGTTTAAAAGTTTTGTTTGCTCTTTAACTTCTAAAGAATCATCCAAAGCAATTTCAGCGATAAGGTCCGCTACGTCTTCTTTGAATAGGCCGCGAGCTTCAGCTGTAGCTTTAGATTTTTTCTGAAATAAGAATTTCTTTTCTTTTTTGAAACACTTAAGTCTATCGTCGTAATCACCTTCAGAGCAGAATTTTTCTTCGACGTCTTCAGAGTCTTCATCTGAAGCTACATCTGAATTTTGGGATGCCATGAGTTTTTCCACTAACAATTCGTTTTCTTCGTCAGTGAGTGGCTTTTTACTTCTTATTTTTTCAGTGATATCTGAAAGGGCTTTAACTTGTGAATTTTTTTGTGATGAAATGTCAACAGCACAGTCTTTGCCTATGCAACCTTCTCCTTCTCCTACTTTAACAGAAGATTGTGAGCCTCTTGATTTGTCAGCTTCAATTTTTGCTTTTTTATCAGCTTCTTCTCTTTCTTTCTTTTCTCTTTCTGCTTTTACTTCAGCAGTTTCTGTTTGTGTCGTAGGTGCAGCTTTTGGCATTTTTCCAGCAAGCGTTGCATCGACTCTAGTTGATGGTGATACGCCTCTTTGTGCAGAATTTCTTGCGCCAGAACTTGGTAAATTTTGAGCAAGTGTAATGCTCTCTTCTTGTTGGCTTGAATTATTTAAGTAGCTCAAGTGATTGGCTTGGCTAAATGGGTTGAAGCTAGTTAATGCGCACAAGGCTACGAATAACCCTGGTACAGCTAAAAGCTTTCTATTAGATAACGTTTTCATATAATAAGTCTCCTTTTTCGATTACTCCTACCATATACATATCCAATTCCTGATCCATGTTGGCATCTTGTGATTTTTATAAATCATTGAAATTACTATGTATTTTCGAAATCAAAATCGTCTTGAAATTAGACAGCTGTAAAGCCCGGAAGCCTTTTAAAAAATCGATTCAAAATTTTAAGCGAAATCAGAGACTTACGACTGTGCACTTTTGTAACAGGCAAAAAAGCAGAAATTGACGGTTTTTGTCATGTAGGATAGCTATTCCAAAAGGTGCTTAGTCGCTTTTGGCGACTCACATGGTCGCCAAAAG